>NZ_JAUBQE010000047.1:0-70223 GCF_036701115.1 Microcoleus sp. Pol1C5
TCAATTGCCGGTGAACCCCAGCTCATTGGTGTTAGCTGGGGCGGCAAGCGCGTAGCTTGAGGTAACCCAATGATTCGCAATCGAACGGTCGGGTTTTGCGATCGCCTAAAAATCAGGCAACTCTAAATTAGTATTGGCTGACAGGTAATGCTCCAAAATCATTTTGGGGCTGTTGCCGACCAACTTTGCGATCGTTGCCACGTCGAGTCCTTCCCGAACCAGCCGCGTAATAAAGCTGTGGCGCAAATTGTAGCAGGGGAGATACTGCTTAATTTTTTTATTAGCTGCCAACTCTCGACCAATGGGCAGCCAATAGCGATTGGCAAAATTATGTTGATCTATATAAATGCCTTTGGGCGAAGGGAAAATTAGATTGTGAGAGTTAGGAATTTTTGGCAATCCTGACAAGAATTTAGTTAATTGCAAGTTACATGGAAAATCCCGTCTCTCATTGGTTTTAGTTCCTTTGAGTTCGCCCTTGCTGTAGGCTTTATTTACCCGAATCGAAAGTTTGCCAGTTTCTGCCACGGTCAAGTCATCCCAGGTCAAGGCGATCGCTTCTTCCGGTCTGAACCCGGTCAACGCCAAAAACTCGACGTAATTCGCATAAAATGCAGCAGCTTTATCAACTTGGAAAGCTGCCAGAATTTTTTTAATTTCACCAACACTGAAAATCTCTCGCGCTCGATCGCCCTGTTGCTGCTTGGGTAATTGCTTTACTAATTTACTGTAGGGGTTGCCTTTAATTAATTTTGCTTCCACTGCCCAATTGCACGCGGCGTTAATTTCAGCAAGCGCGCGCCTAATTGTTCCGGCTGCGTAGGTTTGCAGCAGCTTGGGCAAAACTAATTCCGATCGGTCGAGCAGCAATTGTTCTGGCGTCAATTTGTCCAAACAGCGATCGACTGTTTTCCAGTTATCTTTTTGTGTCGTTTTGGCCGCCCGCCGCTTCTGGTGAATTTTGTACTTTTCCCAAACCTCCCGCAAGTCTAATCCCTGCTTTGCAGCGGCAATGCGTTCGGCGTGCGCCTGAGAGTAGCGAGCCAAGCTTTCGTCGAACCGACCGAATAAAATATCTGAGTTAATTTCTTGGGCCCGCGCTTCAGAAGCAATTCTTGCTGCGTCGGTGTCGGCCTTCCCGATCGCTAAACAAAATCGCTGACCGAGGGCCCGCCACCTCAACCGGTAATTACCGGAGACTAATTCGATCGAAACATTTCCAAATTTCTTAACAACCAAAGAATTACCCATTTTGCTTAGTCCGTACCCGATTTGTTATAAAACACTTTTTCAAGTGTCCGCAACCCCTTTATTCTCGTGACTTCCTATTTCGGCTAGCAATGGCATTGTAGGGGTCAGCGGTTCGAGCCCGCTATTCTCCATAAATCAAGATTAGCGATACATCACTGCTGTGTCCTAATTTGTACCGAAACATTACCACCGCGTGCTTAAATTCGATCGCGACTTGTACCTAAACAGCATTGGCGTGTCGTTAAATTCGATCGGGCTACACACCGCCAAAACCAATTTTCCCGTAAAATCAAAACAGTCTACCCGCAACCAAAGCGCTACCTGTGGCAAAGTCAACTGAACCCAGCAATCCAGAGAGTCCGAGCCAACTTGCCCGCACGCCTCTGTACGACCTATTATTAGAACTCAAACCCCGAATGGTGCCCTTTTCCGGGTGGGAGATGGCAGTACAGTACGCAGGCATCAGCAGCGAACACCAAGCAGTACGCCAGCAAGCAGGAATGTTCGACATTTCCCACATGGGAAAATTTGGTTTGAGAGGGAAACAAATAATAGAAAAATTTCAACCCTTAGTACCCTCAGACTTGAGCCGCTTGCAACCCGGTCAAGCTCAATATACAGTCTTGCTAAATGCCAAAGGCTGCATCTTAGACGACATTATTTTCTACTGCCAAGAACCCGACGCTATCACTAGCGAAGAACGTGCAGTAATTATTGTCAACGCCGCCACTCGCCTCGCCGACAAAGCATGGATCGCCACTCACTTAGAATTGAGCGAACTCAGTTTTACAGACCTCTCCGAAGATAAAGTTTTAATTGCAATTCAAGGACCGGAAGCTGTTAACTATCTCCAGCCTTTTGTGGAAGACAGCCTCGCACCCATTAAGGCATTCGGTCACTTAGAAACAAATCTGTTGGGACAGCCGAGTTTTATCGCCAGAACTGGTTACACCGGCGAAGATGGGTTTGAAATTATGGTGGATGCCGAAGTAGGAAAAGAACTGTGGCAAAAATTGTTAGCTGCTGGCGTTGTTCCTTGCGGATTGGGTGCCAGAGATACCTTGCGTTTAGAAGCAGCAATGGCTCTTTACGGTCAAGATATCGACGACAATATCACACCTTTAGAGGCGGGATTGGGTTGGGTAGTTCACCTCGACACCAAAGGCGATTTTATTGGTCGCGAGGTTTTGGAACAGCAGAAAGCGAGTGGAGTATCAAAGAGGTTGGTAGGGCTAGAAATGCAGGGGCGGCACATTGCGCGCCACGGCTACCCGGTAATATTTGAAGGCGAAACATTAGGAGAAGTTACTAGCGGTACATTATCCCCTACATTGAATCGGGCAGTAGCCCTCGCGGTTGTTCCGGCAAAATTAGCGAAAATCGGTCAGCAATTAGAAATCGAAATTCGCGGGAAAAACTATCCGGCTAGTGTGGTAAAAAAACCATTTTATCGATCGCCAAACCGCCCCAGTTAAATTAAGTAGGTAAGCCTTAATTCAGGGTCTTTGCTCATAGCAACGGTTCACAATAAAGTATAAGTGTATGTGTTGTTGTGGAACGGGCTTCTAGCCCGTTGCTCATCTTTGTCAAGAAGACTCATCTACAAGCTTAGCAAATTGTCGCAAAGTTTCAGCATAGCGATCGCCCGCCACATCCATCAAATCATTATGACCGGCCCCATCAACCCAAAAATTTAATTTCGGCTGCTTCGCCGCTGCAAACAACTGCTCTCCATGCCAAAAATGAACCACCTCATCAGCCTTACCATGGATCACCAAAACAGGCGATCGCACTTTGCCAATTTTATCAATATTCACAAACTTGTCAAAGGGTAAAATCGGAATCCGCGTCAACACCCGAAAAGCCGAAACAAAGGAACTTTCAACCACCAAACCGCCGACTTTTTGCCGCGACGCCAAATCAATTGCCGGCCCACCCCCCACCGAACGCCCGTAAAGAATAATTTGCTGTGCAGGTACTGCCAACTGTTGCGTTAAATAATTGTAAACAGCATCAATATCACGATAAGTATTATACTCAGAAGAATTTCCCTGACTCGTGCCGTAACCTTGATAATCATAGGCAAACACAGCAAACCCGCTATCTCGAATCTCTCTGAGTAGCCACAAAATCCCGCCCAAGTCTTCCGCATTCCCGTGACTGTAAAGTATAGTATATTTAGCTTGCGGGTTAGGAAAATGAACAGCAGAAATTTTCACGCCATTAGCTGAGCTAACTTTGATAAATTCCCTGCTATCACTCTGGCTAGATGGCGGAGGTTGAAAAATTAGCCGTTCTGAAAAAAAGAAACCGTAAAAACACAGAAATGCGTAAATAAAAATTATAGATCGCATCAGTCGTTTGACAGAAAAGTCTCCGAAAAGCAAGCGTTTAATATTTTTTTTGTTCCAGTTAGCCATCACTAAAGGCTCATAGTTGAATAAGATTTAACTAATACTTTTTTATTGCGAGAAAAGACATGGCACTAACATACCCCGATGACCTGAAATACCTAGACACTCACGAATACATCCGACTCGAAGGCGAAATTGCCACCATCGGCATTAGTGCCTTTGCAGTTGACCAACTCGGCGATATCGTTTTTCTAGATTTACCAGAAGTCGGTGCAGGGTTGGAAAAGGGCGAAGCTTTCGGTACAGTCGAGTCAGTCAAAGCGGTTGAAGACTTGAAAGCACCAGTTACCGGTATCGTCGTAGAACGCAATGATGACATTGTAGAGTCTCCCGAAAATTTGGCCGAAGACCCCTACAGGGACGGGTGGCTGCTGAAAGTGCGCGTTGACAACACCAGCGAAGTCGATGACGCTTTATCCGCCGAGAAGTATCGCCAAATGGTCGAAGGGGAATAGTTTTGAGTTGGGAGTTTTGAGTGGGAATTTGGGCCTAGGGCTCGTTGATTCCTCCACAATCCGCCAGGGGTTGAAACCCACGGGGCTTTTAGCACAAGTCGTCTTTAGACGACTGAAAGACTAACCAGTTGCGCGGGGAGTGGCGATAAGTGCGCCTTAATCTAAAGTCGTCTGAAGACGACTTTAGCTATGAGACAGGGGTTTCACCCCCTGTCGGACTGTCGCACTTTGATAGACGCAGAAAATCTTCCTGGTTTTCTTAGCAAAATGTTACAAACAAAGAAGCAAAAGTCTATTCAGGAGAATCCGCCTTGGTACTCTACAGCCCTCAACTTGAACCCAGTCAGCAGCAAAACCTTTCCTCCATCAATGGTTTTGCGGGCCGGCACATTGGCCCGACACCCAGCGAAATCCAGCAAATGCTCAATGTTTTGGGCATTTCCAGCCTCGATGAGTTGATTGACAAAACGGTTCCAGCGGCGATTCGCATTTCTGCACCCCTACAACTTCCCGCAGCGCAAAGCGAGTACAGCGCTTTGGCAGAATTGAAAGAAATTGCGGCAAAAAATCAGGTATTTCGATCGTACATCGGCACTGGATATCACGACTGCATCACTCCCCCCGTCATCCAGCGGAATATCCTAGAAAATCCCGGCTGGTATACAGCTTACACTCCCTACCAAGCCGAAATTGCTCAAGGGCGATTGGAAGCTTTACTGAACTTCCAAAGCATGATAATTGACCTTACAGGTTTGGAAATTGCCAACGCTTCTTTGCTAGATGAAGGGACAGCGGCGGCGGAAGCGATGGCGGTGAGTTACGGCGCCAGCAAAAAGGGGGCAAAAGCGTTTTTTGTTGCCCAAGATTGCCACCCTCAAACTATTGAAGTTGTGCAAACTCGCGCTAAGCCGCTGGGAATTGAGGTAATTGTCGGGGACCATCAAAGCTTTGAGTTCGATCGTACAATCTTCGGCGCTCTCCTGCAATACCCCGCCACAGACGGCGCAATTTACGACTATACCGATTTTATTCGATCGGCACACGAAGTCGGCGCATTAGTCACAGTAGCCGCCGACATTTTGAGCCTTTGCTTGCTCACACCCCCCGGCGAATTCGGCGCGGATATAGCCGTAGGAAGCACTCAGCGCTTCGGAGTGCCGATGGGATTCGGAGGGCCCCACGCAGCCTATTTCGCCACGCGAGAAGAGTTTAAACGGCAAGTTCCGGGGCGAATTGTCGGCGTTTCTAAAGATGCCAACGGCAAATCTGCTTTGCGCTTGGCTTTGCAAACTCGCGAACAGCACATCCGCCGCGAAAAAGCTACTAGCAATATTTGTACTGCTCAAGTTTTGCTGGCAGTGATGGCGAGTATGTATGCTGTTTATCACGGCCCGTCTGGACTGAAAGACATTGCTGAGAAAGTATGGAGTTTAACGGCACTTTTGGCATCCGGTTTAAGAAGTTTCGGATACAAAATTGGTTCTCAACATTTCTTCGATACTTTGCGGGTAGAATTGGGAGACAAACCGCTGTCAGAACTTCTAGAAGCTGCTAAAATTCGCAAAATTAATCTCCGAGTTTTCGATGATTCGACAGTGGGAATCACTTTAGATGAAACTGTCACCGTTGAAGATGTGCAAGAGTTGTGGAAAATTTTTGCACAGGATAAAGATTATATCAGGGCGGACGGGCAGAATGCTCTCAACATTCCGCTGGATGCAGACGCATTGAGCTTATATCTGACATTACCAGATTTTTGCGATCGCACCAGCAGCTATCTCGCCCACCCAGTTTTCAACAGCTACCATTCAGAAACAGAACTTTTGCGCTATTTGCACCGTTTAGAAGCCAAGGATTTATCGCTAAATACATCGATGATTCCCTTGGGTTCTTGCACCATGAAATTGAATGCAACAGCAGAGATGATGCCGGTGACTTGGGCGGAATTTGGCAAGATACATCCCTTTGCACCCCACGATCAAACTCGCGGGTATCAAATGATGTTCGTGCAACTAGAACAGTGGCTGGCAGAAATCACGGGTTTCGCGGGAATTTCTTTGCAGCCAAACGCCGGTTCCCAAGGCGAATACGCGGGTTTGTTAGTTATTCGTCAATACCACGAACACCGAGGCGAGTCTCACCGAAATATCTGTTTGATTCCCCAGTCAGCCCACGGTACAAATCCGGCTAGCGCGGTGATGGCGGGAATGAAAGTAGTTGCGGTCGAGTGCGATTCCCAGGGTAATATTGATGTTGCAGATT
Source organism: Microcoleus sp. Pol1C5 (assembly GCF_036701115.1). Classification (NCBI taxonomy): domain Bacteria; kingdom Bacillati; phylum Cyanobacteriota; class Cyanophyceae; order Oscillatoriales; family Microcoleaceae; genus Microcoleus; species Microcoleus sp. Pol1C5. The sequence continues at coordinate 6,383 of NZ_JAUBQE010000047.1, forward strand.
TACATAAAAAAGCCGAAAAGCACAAAAATGAACTGGCGGCTTTGATGGTGACATATCCATCAACTCACGGCGTTTTTGAGGAAGAAATTAAAGAGATTTGCGATATTGTCCACAACTGCGGTGGACAAGTTTATATGGACGGCGCAAATATGAATGCTCAAGTGGGTTTGTGCCGCCCCGGTGATTTTGGTGCTGATGTTTGTCACTTGAATCTGCACAAAACTTTCTGTATTCCCCACGGTGGTGGCGGTCCGGGAATGGGGCCGATTGGGGTAATGTCTCATTTAGTAGAATTTTTGCCCAGTCATTCTATTCTTAACAGTCAACAGTCAACAGTCAACAGTCAACAAATATCAGTTGGTGCTGTTTCCGCCGCGCCTTGGGGAAGTGCTAGCATTTTGCCTATTTCTTGGATGTACATTCGGATGATGGGAGGAGTGGGTTTAACTGAAGCGACAAAAGTAGCAATTCTTAATGCTAATTACATGGCAAAACGCTTAGAATCTTACTATCCGGTTTTGTACAAAGGGAAAGCTGGTTTGGTGGCGCACGAGTGTATTCTAGATTTGCGATCGCTCAAAAAATCTGCGGCTATTGAAGTTGAAGATATTGCTAAACGGTTGATGGATTACGGCTATCACGCGCCGACGGTTTCTTGGCCGGTCGCTGGTACGGTAATGGTGGAACCTACTGAAAGCGAATCGAAGCAGGAATTAGACCGTTTTTGCAATGCGATGATTGCGATTCGATCGGAAATTGCGGAAATTGAAAAAGGCAAGGTTGACGCGCAAAATAATGTGTTAAAAAATGCGCCGCACACCGCCGAATCTCTGATGGTTGATGAGTGGAATCGTCCTTATACTCGCGCGCAAGCGGCTTATCCGGCACCTTGGACTCGCGAACATAAGTTTTGGCCTGCGGTGGGCCGGATAGATAATGCGTTTGGCGATCGCAATTTTGTCTGTTCTTGTTTGCCAATGGAGGCTTACAGTCAAGGTTAAATAAGTCTCTCCGGGTAGGCAAGGGGCACCTTACACGTATACTCTTGTGGGGTGCTTCTAGCCAGCCCAAAAAATAAAATTTAAATGTATAACAGCTTATCAAGCTAGATAAACGCGCCGAAAACAATGTAATACAAGAATCCAAACATTCCCAGGTAAAATAAAAAATGAATAGACGATTTTTGTGGTTGGGTCCTAAAAATAAATCGCGTTGGATTATCCTATTATTGTTAGGTGTTTTGGCTACTTTTGGGGTAGTGGCAACAACAGCTTACATCAAAATGGCGATCGCCCAAACTATCGGTCCGGCTTTATCTATAGACGTTACAGCCGATCGACATTCCATAAGTCCCGATATCTATGGTATGAATGATTATGCGATCGATCCCACACTCGCCAAAGAGTTACGCATTCCGGTAGAACGCTGGGGGGCTAATCACACCAGCCGCTACAACTGGTTAGTCGATTCTTCCAACAGGGGCGATGACTTCTTTTTCGTGGGTGGCGGCGACAATAAAAATCCTGTTCCCGGCGATTCTATAGATAAAATTGTCAAAACCAACGGCCAAAACGGCAGCAAAAGCATCGTTACAATTCCGATGATTGGGTATGTAAATAAATTTAGCACTTGGAACTGTGGCTTTAGAGTATCCAAATACGGCCCGCAAGAAAAAACAAATCCCTACATTTTTCCAGAAGGAGATAAGTGCGGTAACGGTAAGCGTCCCGACGGTACTTTGATAACTGATAATAATCGCCTTGATGTCAGTATTGTTAGCGATGCAGCTTTCCAGAAACCTTGGGTTCAACACTTAATTAAAACCCACGGTACTGCTGCTAACGGGGGTGTGCAAATTTATCAAATGGACAACGAACCAAGCGGCTGGGCAAATACTCACCGCGATGTTCATCCAGAAGCCACAAGTTACGAGGAATTGCGCGATCGCACTTACCAATATGCCTCAATGGTAAAAGCTACAGATCCCACTGCTAAGGTACTTGGGCCGTCGGATTTTGGCTGGCCTGTATATGTGGATTCGGGGGTTAAGGGCGATCGCGAAAAACACGGCGGTGTCTGGTTTGCGCGGTGGTACTTGCAACAAATGCGCGCTTACGAACAGCAAAAAGGTGTTCGGATTCTCGATTATTTCGACGAACACTACTATCCTGCGGCGGACGATACCTGTTTGGCCCTTTGTCCCGCCGGCGATGCCAAAACGCAAGCAGTAAGGTTGCGCTCGACTCGTTCTCTCTGGGATGCTACCTATACTGATGAAAGTTGGATAGGAAAATACAATCCGCCGCTAACAATTATTCCCCGGTTTCGAGAGTGGGTTAAACAGGATTATCCCGGTACAAAAATTGCCATTACTGAATACAATTGGGGCGGTTTGGAGTCGATGAACGGCGCCTTAGCCCAAGCCGACGTACTGGGAATTTTTGGGCGAGAACAACTCGATTTAGCGACGCTGTGGGGGCCTCCGAAGTCTTCTGAGCCGGGGGCCTATGCTTTCCGAATGTACATGAATTACGACGGAAAAGGCGGTAAGTATGGCGATACTTGGGTGCGAGCGGTTAGCACAGATCAAGGACTTTTGTCAATCTACGGAGCCGATCGCAGCAGTGATGGTACTCTGACGCTGGTAATTATTAATAAAACCAACAAAAATTTGACCAGCAACTTGAGTTTGACAGGATTTAAACCGGGGGGAAAAGCTGAATTTTACACTTACAGCGAGGCGAATTTGCAGGCGATCGTCCGTCAGAGCGATTTAGGTGTCAGTGATACTGGATTTCAGGCAACTTACCCCGCTAATTCTATGACTTTGGTGGCTCTTCCCAAGGCTAATTCTTAGCGCGACTTAACTTATCTCAATGCCGGTAGCATCGGAATAGTAAAATCCAGTCAACAGTCAACTATTCCAGATGGCGCAACCAGAATTCATCTGTTTTGATCTGCCCTCATCTGCGGTCAAAAAAAGAGAATTTATGAACCGCAGATGACAATGGATGGACGCTGATTCACGCAGATAAAGAGAAGAGAGATAGGAATAATTCCGATGGTAACAGATTTGATATTAACCCATGGAATTCACCTGCCAGAACCGGAATGATTAAACCGCAGAGGACACTGAGGAAGAGAAGAGAGAGATGAATAATTCTGACATTTTTAATCTGAAATTAGACCTGAAGCGCCCATGCGATCGTCCTCAGCATCCGAGTGTGTTAGTGGACAAATACAACTCTCCTGTCCCAGCCACTGCGATCCTACTTGATGCAGGGCTACCATCACCGGTTGAATTTGGCGACCCTTGGGCGTGAGGGAATATTCTACACGGGGCGGAATCTCGGCATAAACACGGCGATCTACTAACCCTTGAGATTCCAACTCTCGTAGGCGTTGGGTGAGGGTTTTGGTGCTAATGCCAGGAAGTGCCGCGAGTAATTCGTGGGTACGCCGATCGCCTCCAAACAGTTCGCGTAGAACCAAAATTGACCATTTATTGTCCAACAAATCCAGTACAAATTGAATCGGACATTTAATTTCTATGCACTGACTTGCTTCCACAATAAACTCCCTTCACAATGGATATTCCAGGGGTAGATAACTGCGCGATCGCAATCTCAAGCTGGGTTGGACTTCTAAAATGTTTGTAACGTTTTTTGATCTGCAAAACCCGAAAATTAATATTTCTTTAGAAATGGCTCAAGCGTCCTATTTGCTTCAATGCTTTACCTAAAGTAACTATAGGATAGCACTGGTAACTGACTTGTGGGCGATCGCGGATTCAGGAACAATTGGTAGACAGTCATCAATCCTGAATAATCCAGTCTATGGTCAGTTCAACTACTAAATCGGAGTCGGCTGGTCTGTCATCCGGCATTAAAGCACCCGTTCAAGAAACCCTGTTAACACCACGCTTTTACACCACTAATTTTGATGCCGTTGCCGAAATGGATCTGTCCGGGCAACAAGCGGAATTAGAAGCAGTTGTAGCAGAATTGCGCGCGGACTATAACCGCCACCATTTTGTCCGCAATCAGGAGTTTGAGCAATCCTGGGACAACATTGATGGCGAAACGCGAAAGGCATTTATTGACTTTCTAGAGCGCTCCTGTACCTCTGAATTTTCGGGTTTTCTGTTGTTCAAAGAACTTTCCCGCAAACTTAAGAATCGCCAACCGTTGTTATCGGAAGCCTTTAGCTTACTGGCACGGGATGAAGCGCGTCATGCCGGTTTCTTGAACAAGGCGATGGCAGATTTTGGGTTGTCTCTTGATCTGGGCTATTTAACAAAAAATCGTACCTACACATTCTTCCCTCCTGAATGGGTAATTTATACGGTTTATCTGTCGGAAAAAATTGGCTACTGGCGCTATATTTTGGTGTATCGCCATCTCGAACAACATCCCGAACATCAAATTTATCCCCTGTTTCGCTACTTCGAGAATTGGTGTCAAGACGAAAATCGGCATGGGGATTTCTTTAAGGCATTGTTGCGATCGCAACCTCAACTCTGGAATAACTGGAAGGCAAGACTCTGGGCCCGCTTTTTCCTACTGACGGTGTTTGCCACCCACACAATGACGGTGTTGGAACGCTCCACATTTTATGACTCGATCGGGATCGACCCCCAGGAATACAACAAGCAGGTGATTCATCACACCAATGAAACGGCAAAACGGGCGTTTCCCAGTATTTTAGATACCCACCATCCCGAATTCTTTCCCCGTTTGGATCGATGCGCGATCGCCAATCAGAAGCTAGCAGAAATCTCAAGTAACCAGCGCCCTGCTGCCATCAAATTTTGCCAAAAATTACCCTGGATTGCTGCGATCGTCTGGCAGTTGTTGCGCCTTTATTTACTGCCCTCGATTAATGCTGAATCGTCCAGAACCGCTATTAATTAGGAGATATTGCCATGACTAATCTATCCACACGCCTCCGAGAAGGCACGATGCAATCCCACACCACAGCCGAAAATACGGCATTTATGAAATGCTTTATGAAAGGCATTGTGGAACGGGAACCTTTGCGTAAACTATTTGTCGATTTGTACTTTGTTTACAGCACCCTAGAAACGGCTTTGCAGAACCATGTCAACCACCCGATTATCGGGACTCTCTATTTCCCTGAGTTAAATCGCACTGAGAATCTGGCTTGCGATCTAGCTTTTTATTACGGTGCAAATTGGCTGGAGGAAATTACGGCTTCGCCAGCGGGTTGTGTGTATCGCGATCGCATTCAAACCCTCTCAAAAACCGATCCAGTCCTGCTGATTGCCCATGCCTACACCCGCTACATGGGTGATTTATCCGGCGGACAAAGCTTGAAAAACGTAATTCGATTGGCGTTGTCTCTGCCGCCGGATCGAGGAACAAATTTCTATGAATTTTCCCAAATCTCGACACCAGAAGCAAGGCGAGTATTTAAGGAACGCTATCGCCAAACCCTGGATGAGTTTCCGGTGGATGCTGACACGATCGAGCGAATTGTCGCCGAAGCAAATCTGGCATTTACCCTTAACCAGGATGTAATGCACGAACTCGAAGCCGATGTAAAAGCCGCGATTGGAGACCATACCTTTGATTTGCTGACTCGGCAAGATCGCCCCGGCAGCACAGAAGGCCGCAGCCCTGGGGCCAAGCGAGAATCTGTTGCGAAATAAATCGCCCCACGAAAACAAGATCGATCGTATCTCTAAAATATGCCGCGAATCTGAACTTACACAACAACAAAAGGACACATTAGTTAATGAAACAATTATCACAAACGGTTGAATTTGATACTGCATTGTTGAATAAATACAACCAGCCTTTACCCCGCTATACCAGCTATCCACCCGCCACAGAATTAAGCACTGACTTCGATCGCAACGCATTTAAAACCGCGATCGCCGTCGGCAATCACAAACAAACCCCCTTATCGCTTTACTGCCACATCCCCTTTTGTGAAACGCCCTGTTATTTCTGCGGCTGCAATACCATCATTACCCAGCGCAAGGAGGTGGTAGAACCCTATTTAGGCTATCTCGGTCGCCAAATTCGCCAAGTTGCCAGTTTGGTGGATGCCGATCGGCTGGTGCATCAGTTGCACTGGGGCGGTGGCACTCCCAATTATCTTGATCGCAGTCAGGTAGAGTTTCTCTGGAACCAGTTCAATCGATATTTTCGGTTCGATGACGCGGCAGAAATATCGATCGAAGTCAATCCTAGCTATATCGATCGCGAATACATTCTATTTCTTCGACAATTAGGCTTCAATCGGATTAGCTTTGGTATTCAGGATTTTAATCCCACCGTGCAGGAAGCGATCAATCGGGTGCAGCCCGAAGCGATGTTGTTTGATGTGATGGATTGGATTCGGGAAGCAGGGTTTGAAAGTGTCAATGTGGATTTGATTTACGGCTTACCTTTCCAGACACAAGCAACGTTCCAGGAAACGGTACAGAAGACCTTGCAATTAAATCCCGATCGCATTGCCGTCTTTAATTTTGCCTATGTTCCCTGGATCAAGCCTATTCAGAAACGAATGCCGGAATCTACTTTGCCAAATGCTCGCGAAAAGCTGAAGATTCTGCAAAGTACGATCGCCCAACTGACGCAAAATGGCTATGTGTTTATTGGTATGGATCACTTTGCCAAGCCCAATGATGAACTAGCGATCGCGCAACAAGCTGGGCAACTACATCGGAATTTTCAGGGTTATACCACTAAGCCCGAATCCGATCTGTTGGGCTTTGGCATCACTTCCATCAGTATGTTGCAGGATGTATATACCCAAAACCACAAGGGATTAAAAGACTTTTATCGGGCGATCGATGTGAATGAATTACCGATCGAAAAAGGCGTTCGACTCAACCAGGACGATCTGATTCGGCGCACGGTCATCATGGAATTGATGTGTCAATTCCAACTGTCGGTGCAAGATTTGGAAGAAAAATACCATCTCGGATTCGATCTCGATTTCAATGACTATTTCGCTCAGGTTTTGCCCCAACTTGATGCTTTAGAAGCCGATGGGTTAATCAAACGTTGGGGCGATGGCATTGAAGTAACTGCGATCGGACGATTGCTAATTCGCAATGTTGCCTCCGTGTTTGATACCTATCTCATCCCCGAATCCAACAAACGGTTTTCCAAGTCCGTGTGAAGGTTTTTAACACTAATAGAACAAGGAAAAAAACAATGTTTTGCGAACAATGCGAACAAACAGCAAGCGGACAGGGGTTTCATCAGTTTGGCGCTTGTGGGAAAAGTCCCCAGGTGAATGCTATCCAAGATTTGCTGATTTATTATCTGCGCGGGTTGGCTCCGATTGCCCTGAAAGCCAAGGAATTAGGCATTGATACTCATGCAGTGGATGCCTTCACCTGCGAAGCGATTTTTGCCACGATGACGAATGTCAACTTTTCCGAAAAGCGGTTTGTTGACTATCTCCATGAAGCGATCGCCCATCGCGCCAACCTCAAGGCTCAAGTACAGCAAGCAACAGACAATCCACCGACTTGGGCTGCAATTTCCGACTTTGAACCCAACTTTGACGGCAGCCTGGTTGAGCAGGGTGAGCTGATTTCCATCCAGTTCATGAGTCAGTCTGCCTGGAATGTGGATATTTTCTCACTCAAACTCACGGTGCTATATGGGGTTAAGGGTCTTGCTTCGTATGCCTTCCACGCATACGAAGTTGGCCGGGAAGACGAGCGGGTGTATCGTTTCATTTACGAGGCACTGGTCGCCCTCGATAACCAGACCTTGAGCTTGCAGGAGTGGGTGAATCTTGCTCTTGAGGTGGGAGCCATCAATCTGCGATCTATGGAACTGTTGGATGCCGGACATACCGCTACCTACGGGCACCCAATTCCCACGCCTGTTCCCCTCAATCCACGGCAAGGGAAGGCGATTCTGGTTTCAGGACATGACATCAAACAACTCGAAGGCTTACTGAAGCAAACAGCAGACACTGGAATTACTGTTTACACCCACGGCGAACTTCTACCAGCCCACGGCTATCCCAAACTCAAACAGCAGTACCCCCATCTCTACGGTCACTACGGCACTGCTTGGCAGAACCAAACCAAGGATTTTGCCAAGTTCCCCGGTGCGATCGTGATTACGACCAACTGCTTAATGCCAACCCATTCCTATTATGAAGATAAACTCTTTAGCGTTGGCCCAGTCGGCTATCCCGGCCTGATTAACTTGAGTGCGATCGCCGAGAATGGTACACCCGATTTTACTCCCGTTATTGAGAAAGCACTGGCACTTCCCGGCTTTACTGAAGATGCACCCCCCAGGGAAGTCACAGTTGGTTTTGCCCGCAATACAGTCCTAGGGGTGGCAGATAAAATCATTGAGGCTGTGAAACAGCGTAAAATCCGCCATTTCTTCTTGGTGGGGGGCTGTGATGGAGCCAAACCCGATCGCAACTACTACACTGAGTTCGTCGAAAAAGTGCCTGATGATTGTGTCGTGCTCACCCTGGCTTGCGGCAAGTTTCGGTTCTTCGATCGACAAATGGGCGAAATTGACGGTCTGCCCCGCCTGATGGATGTCGGTCAGTGCAACGATGCCTACTCCGCGATTCAGATTGCTGTAGCACTAGCCAATGCCTTTGAGGTAGGTGTCAACGATATACCCCTATCCATGATTCTGTCCTGGTACGAACAGAAGGCAGTAGCCGTCTTGCTAACTCTCTTGCATTTGGGGATTAAAAACATTCGCCTAGGGCCGACATTACCGGCGTTTATTTCCCCGAATGTATTCAAGCTTCTGTCGGAGCAATACAACTTGCAGCCCATTACCACCCCCGATGCCGATCTGGCAGCTTGCTTGAGCCGATCTAGAGTCCTAGTATTCACACCTTTGCCCACCTTTGGGGCTTTGTTTGTGTAGCCGCGATCTTTGCCATTTATATCTCTTCTATAAGTGCAATAGCATCCCTTATGGGGTGCTATTGCACTTATAGAAAACTTGTCGTTCAACCGCTTAGCTCTTAATGGCAGGAGTCACTAGGGCGATCGGTTGAGCTTCTGCTGAAGCTAAATCCAGGGGGAAGTTATGGGCATTGCGCTCGTGCATGACCTCAATCCCTAGATTGGCACGGTTGAGGATATCGGCCCAGGTGGCAATCGGTCGTCCCTGGCTGTCTAGGATGGAATTATTGAAATTGAGTCCATTCAGGTTGAAAGACATGGTGCTAATTCCCAGTGCCGCAAACCAAATTCCGACTACTGGCCAGGCAGCCAGGAAAAAGTGCAAAGAGCGGGAATTATTGAAACTGGCATACTGGAAGATCAGCCGTCCAAAGTAGCCGTGGGCTGCATTAATGTTGTAGGTTTCCTCCTCTTGACCAAATTTATAGCCATAGTTTGGAGACTCTTGTTCTGTCGTTTCGCGCACCAGACTGGAGGTTACTAAAGACCCGTGCATGGCACTAAACAACGCACCGCCAAACACGCCTATTACACCCAACATATGGAAGGGATGCATGAGAATATTGTGCTCGGCAGAGAACACAATCATGAAGTTAAAGGTTCCAGAAATCCCCAGCATTAGACCGTCTGAGAAACTGCCCTGTCCGATCGGGTAGATCAATAACACGGATGTTGCTGCTGCCACAGGAGCAGAGTAGGCAACTGCAATCCAGGGACGCATTCCTAACCGATAGCTCAGTTCCCATTGCCGACCCATGTAGGCATAGATCGCAATCAGAAAATGGAACACGATTAGTTGCCAGGGACCGCCATTATAAAGCCATTCATCCAGGGAAGCGGCTTCCCACATTGGGTAAATGTGCAAGCCAATGGCATTGGAGCTAGGAACCACCGTCGCGGTGATGATGTTGTTACCGTAGAGCAGCGAACCGGATACAGGTTCCCGCAAGCCGTCGATATCCACGGGGGGAGCCGCAATCATGGCGAGGACAAAGACAATGGCTGCGGTTAGTGCTGTCGGAATTAAGAGGACTCCAAACCAGCCAATATAAATTCGATTGTCTGTACTGGCGATCCAGTTGCAGAATCGCTCCCAAACATTAGCGCGATCGTGCTGTTTTAAGATTGCTGTCATGATTTCAAAAAAATTAGGACAAGTGATATTGCAATCTGGCTCAGAAACAAGAATTAAATAACATCGATTTTTGGAAGCTATTTAATTCGCGCTCCTTCAAAAACATTTTTACTTGAATCCTCAATAGTCTACAAGTCAGTTACCGCTGCTGTCTCATAGTTGCTTGGGGTAAAGCATTGGCTCAAATTCTGAAGTTGAGACAATTATAAAAAAATATTACGGTGTTGTTTTTGGCCATCGAAAGAACGCTAGAACATTAGACCGCATCAGCAACTCGCTAGTGCATCCTAATCAGTGTTGAATGGGTTAATAAGTCATTGCAATCGTGCTAGCAAACATTTAACAATTTTTTCAGAATATCTTGAATCTATTAGCCGTTCCCAATCTTTTACTCGCCGTAACTATAGGGGCTTGAACGTAACTATCTTTTCAGCAGAATTGAGATATGTAAGATTGTTGATTATATGGTGGTGGAACAGAGCCTGAGTTAAGCTCATCCCACGCCTGAAGGCTATGACCAGTTTAAGGATCGTGTATTGCTAGACTGGCGAATCTTGCGTGGATATCTCCGTTACCTGCTCAATTATCATCAGCATCCTGACTTGTTTGAACAACGATCGCACATCAGAAAATATTTTTTTCGTATTCACAACCGACCCGATGAACCAACTCAAAAGTAAAAAAAATTCGAGTCTCTCAAGGAGGATACCCATGTTTAATAATGTTGGTACGATCGATCGCCTCATCCGCTTTAGTTTAGCAGGCGTACTACTTTACCTCGGCTTTGGTGTTTATGGAGGTTCGGCATTAGGAATCGGATTAGGAATTATTTCAATTATTCCTGCCCTGACAGCTTTAATTGGAACTTGTCCACTTTATAGTTTGCTACGCATTAATACTAAAAGCCCGCATCCCCAAAAACATTAAGTCTGCACCCGGAGATGAGAAATGGAAGAAAGTATCCCACTCGAAAATCCTTTAATGTCCAGAAGGCAGCTACTCAACTTTCTCACAGGAGCCGCTGTCGCCACCACAGCTACTGCTGCTCTTTATCCTGCCGCCAAATTCTTTGTCCCGCCAGCAGAGGGGAGTGAAGATGGTTCGCTCCTCGCTAAAGATATTCATGGGAATCTGATTCCGGCTAGCCAGATTTTAGCAGCACCCCCTGGAACTCGCGCCTTAGTTGCCGGATTGGCTGGGGAACCTACTTACCTCACCCTCAGAGAAGATGGTACGCTCCATCCTTGGGGGATTGTCGATAACTGCACCCACTTGGGCTGTACTTTCCCTTGGAATCCCAATGACAATCAATTTCAATGTCCCTGTCACGGTTCTCGATATGACCCAGAGGGCACAGTAGTACGCGGTCCAGCACCTCTTCCCCTTAAACTCGTCCGCGTTGCTGTCGCAGAAGAGGCGATTTGGATTTCTCCGTGGAAAGAAACCGATCCCCGCACGGGACAAAAACCCTGGTGGGTTTAGCCGTGAATGATATCGAAACAATTCTGATTGAAACCGACGAACAGACGTGGGTGGCGCTGCGGGTGGCGTTGCGATCGCCACCTGCCGCGCTTTCAGCGATCGCAGCTTGGGATCGAAGTAGCAAGTGAAGCCACAAATGGAACAACAGGCTGAGTCTTGCTGGAATCGATCGATGTTGAGTTTTTCTAAATGTTTATTTCCAGTCTTGCTGGCGATGGATGTACCCATCTGCGTAATTTGTTGTTTTCTGAGGTAATTGATGACCGCTAAACTGTTGCCAACAACTCCGACTCGAACTCCGCTGGATTGGACTGCGGTCTTCTTTTTCACGACTGTTCATGCCCTGGCGCTCTTAGCCCCCTGGTGCTTCTCCTGGTCTGCCCTGGGTATGACCCTCTTTTTGCATTGGTTATTTGGCAGTATTGGCATTTGTTTGGGCTATCACCGCCTATTGAGCCATCGCAGTTTTCAGGTTCCTAAATGGCTGGAATATGCGATCGCCCTGATCGGTGCCACTGCTTTACAAGGAGGACCAATTTTCTGGGTGGCGGGTCATCGGCTACACCACGCCTATACCGAGGATGTGGATAAAGATCCTTACTCAGCCCGTCGGGGGTTCTGGTGGAGCCATATGCTGTGGATTTTCTACCCGCATTCAGAATTCTTCGACTATCAACAGTACCAGCGGTTTGCCCCTGACCTGACACGCGATCGATTTTATTGCTGGCTGAATCGAAACTTTTTGCTGCTGCAAATCCCCTTGGGGCTACTGCTGTATGCACTGGGGGGATGGTCATTTGTCATCTGGGGTATGTTTGTCCGATCTGTTTTGCTCTGGCATAGCACCTGGTTTATTAACTCGGTCACTCACCTGTGGGGATACCGTACCTTTGACACAAACGACAACTCCCGCAATCTTTGGTGGGCGGCCATTCTCACCTATGGCGAAGGTTGGCACAATAACCACCACGCCCATCCTAACGTTGCCAAAGCAGGCTGGCGCTGGTGGGAGTACGATCCGACTTGGTGGGCAATTTGGCTGTTAAAGAAATTGGGTGTCGCCAGAAAAGTGGTGATGCCACCCACCGGCTCAAAGTAGTACAGCTTCATAAAATTGGAGATTGACCTGAAGCCATGTCTACTGTCACTAAACCCTTCACGTCTGTTTACGGCCCAGTGCAATCCTGGCGCTTTGGGCGATCGCTAGGGATCGATCCGATCGGGCCTGATTCTACTTGCTCATTTAACTGTGTGTATTGCCAGTTAGGTGAGATTGAACACCAGAGTAGCAACCGCCAGATTTTTGTCCCGACTCAGAAAATTCAACAGGATCTGCAATCCTTCCCTGTCGGCGAGGTGAACACCATCACCCTCAGCGGTAGCGGTGAGCCAACTCTGGCGCTGAATTTAGGCGAAATTCTGGTTGTGGCGAAGGAGATGACCGGGAAGCCGGTTGGCGTATTGACCAACGGCAGTTTGCTGGGCGATCGCGCGGTGTGTGACGAAGTGGCGATCGCCGATTGGGTAGCTGTCAAAGTTGATGCCATTGCTGCTGACTCATTCCGTCGCATCAATCGCCCCATGCCAACCATCAACCTCCAGGACATTTGGGCCGGTCTCCTCCAATTTCGCCAACTCTATTCAGGACACCTGGCAATTCAGACGATGCTACTAACCGAGTGGAACGAACAGGATCGGGGAGAGTACATCCGGCGGATGCAAGCATTATTGCCGGACGAAATCCAACTCAACACGCCGACGAGACTTTGCCCCCTGACGCATCAGTTAGAAGCACGAGGGAACAATCCGCCCAATGCCTGTTTATATCCGACAAGGCAACTCAAGCAAGTCAAGGCTGAAGTGCTACAGGTTTTTGCCGATCGCATTGAACGTGTCACAGGAATTCCAGCGCGTTACCCATCATTAAAACAAGAAGCAAAGAACCGATGAAACCTCAGAAAACAAACCCATATTTTCAGCTTTTAGAAATTCCCCCTGGCTATCTCAACATCATGGGATATGTAGACGAGTCGGAAGTGAATGGGCCGGGTTGTCGAGCCGTGATCTGGGTGCAAGGATGCCTGCGGGAGTGTCCAGGCTGCTTTAATCCTGCTTCTTGGTTTTTTGAGATTAATCAATTAATTGCGGTTGATGTTCTTGCTCAGCAGATTCTCAGCAATCCTCGCAATCGGGGTGTCACTTTTTCGGGCGGAGAACCTTTTTGGCAAGCTCCTGCTTTGGCAGATTTGGCACGCCAAGTGAAAGCAGCGGGATTAAATGTCATGTCGTTTACTGGCTTCACCTTAGAAAAATTGCGATCGCAACAGAAGCCCGCCGGTGTTGAGGAGTTGCTGGAACAACTCGATATTTTAATCGATGGAGCCTACGTGCAGTCTTTGGCCGTCCACTCACCCGATTCTCTCGTTTCTTCCAGCAACCAGCGCGTACATCTTTTCAATCCTGCGCTTCAGGATCGACTCACTTGGGCGAGCGATCAGATGGAGATTCATATTCTCAAAGATGGCAGTCGGATTTTCACAGGATACCGGGGTCAAATGAATCTGGCTGAGTCGGAGTTATGAACCCGATCGCACTAAGCATTGAGCATCCAACCAACACACTTTTGCATTTGATTGCTCATTGTTTGTCGATCGGCATTATACCTGCGGCCGTGTCCCGGCAACACCCATTCAAACGAGTAATTAGCCAAATTCTGCATAGATTTGATTTGTTCCGGCCAAGAATACCAACAGACTTCGTGAAAGCCAACTAGCTGCTGCAAACTTTCCGACCAAGCAAGATGATCGCCGGTGAACAAAAATTTGTTATTGTAAAGCAAAACTGTGTGACCTTTCGTGTGACCTGGCACAGGTATAATCAACAAATCATCTGCTATTTGATGCGGTTCGCTGCCCGACAATTGAATTTCTACACTGCGAGTACCCGCGTTAATTTCGTCAGCATGGAGAATGCGATCGCACCCAAAATGATCGCGGTATTGTTGATGGTCTGCTACGTCGTCGCGGTGAGTCAAGTACAGATAGCGAATGCCACCCATTGCTTCTATGTTTTTGACTAGCGGCGGCACAAAACGGGGAGAATCAACTAAAACATTGCCCTCTGGACGGACAATTAAATAGCTAGCAGCACCGTAGGATTTCTCTGAATGGTAGCCGCAGTGGTAAACATTTTCTGTTACGAGTGCGGGCAACTGTTGCTGAACTTCTTTGATGTTTTTGGGTTTTTCAACAGTGCCGATCGAACTTGTGGGACAAGACAACAGAGCCGCGAGCGATCGTATTTCTTCAGTTTCATTAGTTGGCTGGTGGTAAACTGCAGACTGTTCTCCCGCTTGAGCAAATACTTCAGGTGCCATCCACCGACAAGTATCACAGTCAATGCAGGTACTGTCTACATAAAAGTTACCGTTAATATTTTCAGTACGCCTCCGATTAATGTTAGCCATTTTTCTACCTCTTAATAACCCATATAAATTATGGTGACAATGAGTACCCCCCCACATCCCGCCGGAGGTTGAAACCGTCTCACAGCACAATCCGGTTAACACTCACCTCTTGCACCATTCTCAAGAACGGTCAAGATGCCCGTTCCACAAGAGATTAATTTTCTTGTGAAACAGGCATCTTGCCTGTCCATAAAAGGATTATTGACAATGGTGCAATATCTAAGTTTCAATCAACAATTCTACCGCTCCTGGTCCGCTGGAAAAGCACCGGCTTTCACTGCCACAGTGACAGGTTGTCCGCCGCGGCTCAATTCAAGCTGCAGATCGCTGCCCACGGTACTTTTCTCAACAATTTGCTGTACGCTGCCAGCATCGCTGACTTCTTTACCGTTGATTTTCTTGATGACATCGGCAAGGCGAACTCCAGCTTGTGCTGCCGGAGAATCTTTCGCAACTCCCAAAACTAACACGCCTTTATCTTCAGTCAGCCTCAATTTGGTGTTGGGATTTTGATTAAATTCTCTCTTGATTTCGGGAGTAATGCTCAACATCCGAACGCCGAGATAAGGATGTTCGGCTTTTCCGGTTGTTACTAATTGGTCGGCAATTTGTTGTGCTCGATCGATCGGAATCGCAAAACCCAATCCTTGAGCGCCTTGAATAATCGCCGTATTCATGCCGATAACTTGACCGCGCTGGTTCAGCAGCGGGCCACCGGAATTGCCGGGATTAATCGCAGCATCGGTTTGAATAAAGCTGACGCGCTTGTCGGGAACACCGACATCGGCGCTAGAACGGCCTGTAGCGCTAATAATGCCCACAGTCACAGTATTGTCCAAACCGAGGGGATTGCCGATCGCGATCGCCCATTCTCCCGGCTGTAACTCTTCAGATTTGCCCAAATTCACCACAGGCAAATTGTTAGCTTCTATTTTAACAACAGCCACATCAGTAACTGTATCTACGCCTAAAACTTTGCCGACAAATTCGCGGCCATCCTTCAGTTTTACCGTCACCGTATCCGCCCCGTTAACGACGTGAGCGTTAGTCAAAATGCGGCCGTCGGAACCAAAAACAAAACCCGAACCCGAACCCCTTTCTACCCGATTTCCCGGTTGAATGGGAGATTCCGAGCCGAAGAAGCGGCGGAATTGCTCGGGTATCTCATCTGGAACTTGGTTCGTCACCGTGCGAGACGAATTGATCCGCACTACTGCCGGGCCGACTTCCTGCACAACTTTAGTGACAAAATTAGAGTCTTGAGAGGGCAGTATATTCGCGGGCAATGCTGAGATTGGCGCTGTAGTTGAAGGTTCAGCTTGAATGGCGTTAGAACTTCCAGGAACTTGAGAAGTTAGGGCGTTGCAGCCAACAGTTGCAGTGGAGCCGAGTAAAAGGAGAGATAAAAAAGCAATTTTTTTCGGCAAAGTAAAAGTGCGAGAACGCTGAGATGCAGGCATATTTTGAGTTGACATAGTGTTGATTTGGTGGGAGTTAGAGCGAGAGTTATAATTATGGTTTTGCATTTTTAGCACCTACTGTAATTAAGTTAGAAGTAAAGGCTCTTTAATTTTAATTCAAGCATTTGTGATGTCTGGTTGACTGGTGGGGTTTACCCTACAAGCTGGGGTAGAAACCGGACAGTCGCAGGCAACTTGTTTGTGAAATCGAGCTTTTGAGTGCCATCGAACTGGGTCTGCACTGGCGAATTGGTGTCTGAGTGCGATAATACAAACTACGCTAGCCGGCTCGCATATTCCGTATTTCCCGCAAATTTTTCACAGGATTGATATCCGAAGTCAACAACAATCTTGCTTGCACTCAAAAAAACCCGGTTTCTACGCAAAATCTTCGTTGTCAGCGATCGACGTTAACCTAGAAACGGGGTTTTTGACCCCGCCTGCATCTAGAAAGGCTAGCAGCTAAAGCACCGCAAAGCCTCACCCTAAAGCAGGAAGTAAAAAAACTCTAAAGCCTCAAGCTAAAGTACCAACTACACCTAAGTCAAAATAGCCTGCAAAAACTCTCTTCTAATCTAAAATTTGAACCTAGGGAGGAATTTTATGGCTCCATATGTTCAATGGAACTAACCGAATCGATTTCCCTCGACTTGTTCCTCGAACTCTCCAAAACATCAACAGTATTCTTAATAAAACCAGCCATCGGCACAGCCACTAACAAACCTGCGACTCCCGCCACCTTAACCCCCACCAGCAGCGCCACTAAAATCCACACAGGATTGAGGCCGATAAAACCGCCTAATAACCGAGGAGCAACCCCGCTTTCAATTATTTGCTCAATTACTGTAGCGACAGCTAAAACTGTAACGCCGAGCCAAAAATTGTTTAATGTGATCAGCAAACTGACAATGCAAATACTGAAAGGTGCCCCGAAGGGAATCATAGTCATTACACCCACACCCAAACCGAACAGAAGTCCGAAGGGAACTCGCAAAATTAAAAAAGCAACAGTGATAGACAGTCCCATCAAACCTGCCAAAGTTGCTTGCCCGACGAAGTAGTTGTGGAAGCTTCGCGCCAGCAACACTCGCAATTGAAGGCTTAGCTTGGAAGGAAACCATTTAAACAATCCTTCCCATACGCGATCGCCGTGCAAGAGCAAGTAGAATGTTACGACTATTGTGAGGAGGAAATTCAACAGACTGTCGGCAGCACCTAAGCCAAATTTGAGAATTTCGCCAGTGAGAGACTGCAATTGAGATGAAAGTCGATCGCTCAATTGGGTAGTCAAACCGCTGACATCAATGCGGAGATTGCGATTTTCCGCCCACTTGTTGAACGCTTCAATCTGTTCTGTGCCAGAAACTATCCAAGTCGGCAGTCGGGTGGCAAGTTCAGTAATTTGGTTTAGCAGAATCGGGGCTAGAGTCAGACCTAAAACCACCAATAGCAGTAAAGTCAAAAACAATACCGACAAAACTGCTCGATCGCGCTTCAAGCCGTATCTGTGCAGAAAGCGCACTGGATAATCTAGCAAAAAAGACAGCACTGTAGCCACGACCAAAACTGTAATCAGGGCGCGAAAATATTCAAAGACTAAGAGGGCTAACCAGCAGTTGAGTACCGCTAGGGGAAATACCAGTCCGTAAGTCCACCACTGCGGCAGTTGAGTGAAACGTCTCATCTAAGTTAACCGAGTTAAATTTTGAGATGCAAGATGTGAGATTGACACTGCTATTCGCCCTTCTCCGTTAACCATTTTATGTTGCATTTATTTATACCCGACCGCTGAAAATTCCCAGTTGCTCGACCCGCAGCGGAAATGGGGTTGCTGGCAGGCAGTGCCTGCCACAACCATGTTATATCGTTTCCGCTGGTATGGATATATCACCTGCGAAAAAAATATTTTTTGCTGTTGGCAAGGCAGCAGTTTGCAGCGGGTAATTCAACCTTTTTCCCCGTGCCGTTCGAGAGCTAATTGAATTAAACGGTCTACTAATTCCGGGAAAGAAATGCCGTCCGCTGCCCACATTTGCGGATACATACTGGTAGCTGTAAAGCCGGGAAAAGTGTTGATTTCATTAATCAAAACTTCTCCGGTTGATTCAATGTAGAAAAAGTCGACTCGCGCTAAACCTGCCGCGTCTATAGCCAAAAATGCTTTTACTGCCATTTCTTGGATTTGCGAGACGATCGCAGCGCTGACTTTTGCGGGGATTGAGCAGTCGGCTTGTCCCTGGGTATATTTAGTTTCGTAGTCGTAGAAATCGCTTTGAAAACTAATTTCTCCCACCGTTGAAGCTTGGGGGTTGTCGTTACCCAAAACAGCACATTCTAATTCTCTAGCAACCACACCCGCTTCGACAATTATCCGCCTATCGTAGCTGGCGGCGCTGTCGAGTGCTGCTTCTAATTCAGCGCGCGATCGAGCTTTAGAAATTCCCACAGATGAACCCAAATTAGCTGGTTTGACAAAGCAAGGATAGCCCAAATCAGCTTCAATTTTGTCGCACAGTTTGGGGAAAACGCAAGGATTAGACCAGATTTCGGAACGGTTGACAGCGATGTATTTTACCTGCGGTAAACCAGCGTGAGCAAAAGCCATTTTCATCGCAATTTTATCCATTCCCAGGGCCGAACCTAAAACCCCGGAACCGACAAAAGGAACTTGCATTAATTTCAGCAACCCTTGCACCGTACCGTCTTCGCCGTTCGGGCCGTGCAAAACAGGGAACCAAACATCTACGGCATTAAAACTGGGAAATTGGGGAGATAGGGAAGACAAAGAAGAGTTTTGTTGTCCTGTTTCTCCTCCTTCTTCTCCTTGTCCCTCTATTTCTAGGGGTTTTCCTGCTACTAATACTTGTTGAGGTAAAGTTCCTGATAACCAGCGGCCGTCTTTTTGGATGTAAAAGGGCAGAACTTCGTATTTAGAGGCATTTTCGTCAGCAGCGAGGGCGCGGGCGATCGCCCGCGCTGAACTAATTGAGACTTCGTGTTCGCCCGATCGCCCCCCGAACAATAGCCCGATCCGCATCTTTGTCATTTTTCAATACTCCCGGTACTTTTTGACAAATATACACGCAGTTAGCGCAGCTATCACAGGAAGTATGCGACAGAAACTAAGAATTAAGCATAAGGTGTTGCGAATTTAAATTGTATATTGCGGGCGGCATCGAAGAAACTCCCCAGTCATTGTTTGATTATTTCTTGACATACAATTTAAAGGTCCCAACAGCTTACAGCATTTCTCCGGTCAAACTAAAAGCGCGAATATCTGTAATTTTAACCCGCACAGTTTTACCCGCCAATTCTGCAATATCGCCCTTAAAAAATGTGAGACGATTGCCGCGAGTGCGTCCCATCACCTGAGTTGAATCTTTGAGATTTTGGACTTCCACCAACACCTCTTCAGTGCGTCCGAAATAGCGCTGCGATCGTTCCATCGCCGTTGTTGTGACTACATGATTGATTCGTTGCAGGCGATCGGCTTTCACCTCCTCACTCAACTGATTTTCCCACAAAGCCGCCGGCGTTCCCGGACGAGGCGAATAAGCCGCAGTATTCACCAAATCGAAACCAACATCTTCGATTAACTTCAAAGTCTTCTCAAACTGTGCTTCCGTCTCCCCAGGAAAACCGACAATCGCATCTGCAGTAATCGAAGCATCCGGCATATAACGGCGAATTGTATCAATAATCCGGCGATATTTTTCCTGAGTATAGCCTCGCGACATCGCTTTCAAAATATCATTATCCCCGGACTGAAAAGGAATGTGAAAATGTTCGCAAACCTGCGGTAATTCAGCACAAGCCTTAATCAATCTCTCCGTAAAATAGCGCGGGTGGCTAGTAGCAAATCTGAGGCGATCGACTCCCGGCACATCCTGAACAAAATAAAGCAAATCCGTCAAAGTATGCTGGTTGCTGCCGTCCGGTTTTGTCCCCGGCAAATCGCGTCCGTAAGCATCAATATTTTGCCCCAACAAAGTTACTTCCTTGTAACCTTGACGGCCCAAATCCTCCATTTCCGCCCGAATTGCCTCCGGCATTCGCGACTGTTCAACCCCGCGAACATTGGGTACAACACAATAAGTGCAGCGTTCATTGCAGCCGTAAATTACATTCACCCAAGCAGTCACCTTGCTGTCGCGGCGCGGCTTAGTAATATCCTCCATAATCTCAACAGCTTCTGTCGCCACAACTTGATTGCCCTCAAAAACTTGTTCCAGCAAATCTTCAAGCCTGTTAGCGTGTTGCGGGCCCATTACTAAGTCTAATTCCGGCACTCTCCGCAGCAGCGCTTCACCTTCCTGTTGCGCCACACATCCAGCTACAATTAAAGTTAAACCCGGTTCTTGGCGTTTGCGATGAGCTTGCCTTCCGAGGTTAGAATAAACTCTTTGTTCGGCATTGTCGCGAATCGTGCAAGTATTGTAGAGAATCAAGCTAGCTTCGTTCGGGTCTTCCGAGAACTCAAAGCCCATATTTTCCAGAATGCCGGCCATCCGTTCCGAGTCGGCTTTATTCATCTGGCATCCGAAAGTAGTGATGTGATAGCGGCGGGGTTTAACGGTCATGGCGAATTGCAGGCAAATAAAAAATATAGGTTTTCAACCTTAACACTTTATTATAACACTTCTCTGTTAAACGACATAGATCTGGTAATTGGGAATTTTAATAATTATAGGGTGTGCAATATGCCCCTTATGGCTACAAATAGTTTTATATACCGACAAAATCTGCGAAGTCGGGTATTTAGCTATTCTGTTTTTTTAGTGATATAAAAACTGTAAAATTGTTTTAGCAATACCTTGTGCCGCCAAATAAGGAACCCCATTGCCAACCGTTTTAAACATATTAGTTAATGTCATCTTAGCCGGCAGTGCAAAATCTTTTGGCAGTGACTGAATAGCCAGTGTTTCTGCAACAGAAAGCCGGCGAAGTTTGTAAGGGTGCAAGTGAACTTCGTTATTGCCGTAACAAGCTGTTGGCGAATAACGCCATCGGTGCAATCGCTTGAAAGATTTTTTTGAATCATCTCCTTCCTCAACGGAAGCAAACCGCTTAATTCCTGCTTTGGGTTGGAAATAGTGTTTGGCATTGGGATGGTTGAGAACGTCATTTTTTTGGAACCAAAATTCTACCGTTAAATCTTGGGGAATGCCATCAGGACAAGGCATGAAACAATCATCTGCAAAAGCTGTTCTATCAGGCCAAGGATAAGAAAAAATTTCTGATTTAGGATATAATACTTGACTTTGCCAAGGAAATAAACTTTCTGCTAACATTTGGCTTTTTTCTTCTAGGGAAATGCCCAAATTTTTGATAAGGCTTTTTCTAATTCCAATCAAAATTATTCTATCCCTATCTTGCGGGACACCGTATTCTATCGCATTAATTAAACGTTCCGCAAAAACGTATCCCGAATCCGCCAACTGGTTTTTGAGCGCATCATAAAAAATTTTATGTTGTTTGGTTCTCCACAAACCTTTGACATTTTCAAACAAAAAGAAATCCGGCTGCTGTTGGCAAATCAATTCAATGTAGGAAGCTGAAAGTTTGCCTTTATCTCCTTCCCCACCCCGGTTTTTGCCACCAATAGAAAAGTCAGGACAAGGCGGCCCCGCGATAAATCCCACAATGTCGTGATGCTTGCGGGCATCCTGCATCAATTCCCGCAGGCGAAAAGCTGGTTCTCCCGCTACAAGTCGAGTTACATCTGCTTCCTCTCCTTCGCAATATCCGTATTCTGGTAGCGGCAAATTCAGGCACTGCCGAGAATAGCGGTATGCTTGCATGAAAGGTGGGAAAATTTCATTGACATACGCTACATTAAAGCCGATCGACTCAAAACCCAGATCGAGCAAGCCAGAACCCGAAAAAAATGAGAAAATACAAGGAGGACGGTGCATTGAAGGATCACAGCAATTTTGAGTTGAGCTTACTATAAATTCTGTCGGGTGCGGAGGGAGCGCTGAACCTTACTATAAATTCTGTAGGGTGCGCAATGCGCACCTTTTATTATTAAAAGTCGCAGATCCCGCCGGACATGGCAGTGCCGTTCCCCTACTGGTGCGCATTGCGCACCTTACTATACTCCAAACTATTCTTAAAACCATTCACCGCCTCGGAAACGCCAGTGGGGAAAGAAAATTCGCATCAGTGTTTGCGACGCCAGATAAATAGCCAGCCACACTAAACTATAATGCAAAGCAAAAGCTCCCAAGTCAAAATCTTGTGCAGGTATCCCCGGCAAACCGATAATTTTGATTAAAAATAACACAAAAAGTGCTTCCCAAATCCCGGCGAGCAATTGAAATGCACCGGGCCAATCTCGATCCCAGCGGAACTGCTGGATGTATATATATAAAGCATCCCAGCCGAGACCAAAAATCGCTACATACCCTAAAATCCAGAAAAAAATTGCTCCTGATTTGGAGGTCATTAAACCTATAAAAAAGGGCAGCGTTACTAAAACGCCTACGGTTGCAAATAGCAATAACCGAGTTTGCCAGCGGCCGAATAAGGTGGGAGTCATGCGATTTTAGATTTTAGATTACATGGCAAAATAGTTCGATTTTGAATTGAAATTTTAGATTTTAGATTGAACGCGAACCTCGTTTAAAGCCATTAAATTCTGTACATTGCTTGTTGCCGAACTTCGTCCTTCAAGTTAGTCGGGAGATTTATTTAAAATCCACTTCAACCACTGCACGAACGATCGCCAAACGCTCAATTTCCGCACACCAGCAACTCGGTTGGCGGCCAGACTTTCAACCGAACGCAAGGCCGCGTATTGCAAGCCCAAAAAGCTGTCTACGGGCGCGTAAGGCCCTCCCAAAGTAATTGCGCCGGCTGCGTATACCCGCCCTTCTCCGTTGCTAGCAGAAGAATTCCGCAATTCGGGCACTTCAAAATCGTTGTTAACACTCAGCCGGCCCAAACCGTTGAGGGGAAGATTGTATTGAGCTACCAAATCGTTTAACAGGGGACTGGTTTTTACCTTAGCGTCCAAACCCGTAGCGTCAATAATAAAATCAGCCTCTAACTTAATTTGCCCCTTGAGTTCCTTCTCCTGAATGTACGTCACCGTGCGGTTTTGACTGTCGCGCTCGACTCGCTCGACTTCACCGAAGGTAATTTGATACCATCCTTGACTTAAACCTTCTTTGACAATCCGCCGCCAGTCGCTGCGCTGGGCTGTAGTAGTTCCACCCCAGTCTGTGAGCAACTGCGGGCGCAATTCGGGGGCGGCTTGTTCCAAAATTACTCGCAGTTCCCCGCCCCAGCAAGCTTTCGGCCAGTTGAAAGGTTGAAATTCGTAGTGATTTTCCACTCTTCGCTGAGCGAGTTTAAATTTGTTACCTTGAGGTTTGGGCGATCGCATCAAATGCAATACTTGAATGTTGCGGTTCCGCTGTCGCGCTTCGTAAATTCGCTGCACCACCCGCGAAGCTACAATTCCCCGGCCTCTAATTAACACGCTGCCTCCGCTGGCTTCCAATTTTTCGTAAACGCCGTCGTGCTTTTCGTAAGCGTTGACAACCGATTCAAAATCCTGGGTTTTTTCGCGATAAGCTTGCAAGTCGGGCAGAAATTGAATGGCGGGATAGCCGGTGGCTAAGTGTACGTATTTGGCGATTAAAAAAGCGTGCTCGCGGTGATCCGCATCCGATCGAGAATAAGCGATCGCGTACCTGCCGTCATCTGTTTTGCGAATTCCCCGCACTCTACCGTAGCGAAACATCTGATTCCACCCAATTCGATCGACTTCCCTGTCAATAGAATCAAACACATTACCCGCGCGAGGCGTATAAGTTTCGGCAAAAGTCGGTTCAGCAAACACCTGCCACATCAACTTTAACGACATCCCCAAACGCCCTTTCCGCAATTCCTGCCAAGCTTCCCGCAAAGCATAGGGAGGCCACCCCCAAATGTTGTCTGGACAAGAGTCAGAATTCGATCGCAGGCGTTCCCGCAGCGGAATTTGAGAATTGAGGCACAGACGCAGATAGCGGGCGTAAGGCTGCTTTTCCATGCCCAAAACCGCAATTCGATCGATTTTCACGCCGCAAATTCTCAGCAAATCCACCCAAATAAAGCTGCCCAAACCGCCGCCAACTGCAGCCCACTCAACTTCTGTCACAGGGAGTCCCCTAGATTCGAGCGATCGCATTGACACTTGAGAAGCTTGCAAAAATGCGATCGGCGGAAATTCTTCCCTACTACTTGTTTGAGGAAGCTGCAACATTATTGGCTGCCCCAATGCGGGATCTGGCCCATTGGTCTGCGGGTTAAAGAAAATATGAAAATTGACCGAGGGCATTTCAGGGGAATTCACAGCAAAAGAAATGCCGATGGCGTAGGGCCCAACTTGCAGCATATCCCCGTTTGCCAGCACGCAACGGGTTTGGCGAACGCCGTTGACAAAAGTACCGTTGCGGCTGCCCGTGTCAGTAAGTAAAATACTGTTACCTTCGGTGCCCATCACTGCGTGAAAGCGAGAAACTTGACTGCTGCTGAGCGCAATTCGAGAAACTCGTTTCCCGTTGATTGTGGCGGGCATAGCTTCAAAAATTCGTCCCAAAGCGATGGGTAAGTCGAGTATGGGGGATCGACAATCCCCCGTAGCTGTATCTGTCCAAGTCAGTCGCAGGCGCAAGGGTTGAGAATTCATGATTATTTTTTAAACATCAGCCGTCGGCTTTGAGCTTTCTGCAAAAAAAGATTTTTGAAGTTGAGAGTGTTTAGCGGATAGCCCGATTTTCTCTTTTTTACACTCTCACGGAGAGATGACCACACTCGCCGCCGCCGCCAAAGAAGTACCGCACCACGGACACCCCGCATTCAACTGCGCGTAAGGCGAAATTCGGCTGCATTTGGGACACTGCAAACCATATTTTGAAGGCCCCGTCGGCTGAAAGTTACCAGGTGCGGGAGGCCCCAGCAAAACTGTCTGGGGCGCGGCTACCTGCACCTCCGTCACATTCACCACCTCGATTTGCACTTGCCCTAAATGGATGTGGCTTCCTGAGTTCAATTTTGCTTCGCCTAGGGCGAGAATTTTTCCATCTACCAGGGGCGGATTGCTTTCGCGCAAATTCCGCACTGCATACTCCTGCAATTCCTGATTAAAAAATATTTCAACGTGCAGCCCCGATACGCTCGGATGCGAAAATACTATATCGCACTTCGCCGGATCGCGCCCTAGCCTCACGCTTCCCGGATTTTTGCTCGGCTGTCCGTTTTGAATTGTCTGAGTTTGACGCACCCCAGCTTCTGTCCATGCTAAAGTGAGCTGGTTTGTCATGATTCGTATAGTTTGCTCAAAAATATAAAAAAATATTAACTGATTTATTTTGAGGACGGAGTTCCTCACCAAAAAACTTAATTATAATTATTGAGGCCGACTCGATCGAACTTCTAAAAAGATTATGTGCAGCTATACAAAAAAGCCCTGAATTCGGGGCTTTTAGTGCTCGTATTGGCTTTTTTTGAGAGACTGACTCGCGCTTACCAGCTTTTCTTTCCCACAAAATTATTAATCCCAATTTAGCTTCGTTAAAAATTTGGTGTTAAAAATTTGCTAGCGATTGCTAAAAACTAATTGCTGTGGGGTTTTCACATTATTTGCCAAGCTTTGGTGCGCTAGTTACGAATTTTGGAGGTTGGACGATCGAACTACCTTGGGAAATTCCATCGCCCCACCTCCTCAAACGTTGACTGTCCTAGTGCTATCTCTCACGCTGCAACTGTGCAATCTTTCATTACAGGGCCAGCCTTGAAAGACTTAAGCTTCGCTCTTGCGGCTTTTCCGACCGCCTTCGCGACCAATTTGAGCCATGTGTTCGCGATTTCTACTGACAGCTTCACCGCCTTTTTGACCAGCTTGTCTGGCTTCTTCAGGGGTGAATTCGTGTGCAGTTCCTTTCTCGTGTGCAGCTTTTCCGCCTTTGCTAGCAATTGCGCGCTGTTTTTCTGCATCCATAGAAGCGAATCCGCGTTTGCTTTTCTCAGCCATGACTGTCTCCTTGTTTGTTTCTGATTTTTTAGCTCGATCGCGCCTTCGCCTCCCACTGTCGTGGTTACTTCCAGTCAGTGGTGAGATATCCGACGGTAAATTATGAAACCTCATCACACGAATCTCAGCTTTTGGTTTAACTCGCAGGATGACTCTTTCATAATTTACAAATGTGAACTAAAAATAGTTCACGTCCGGGCACTATAGTTAGAGCCGCCAATGTTTTTAGCTGGTTACTGTCTTTCAATCATTCTATAAACCCCCCCAACGTTTATACCTCTTTCTCAGGTATAGTCATTCTTTAGTTCGCTGGAAGGATGGAACCGAAAGCTGATTGGCGGTAGACTCAGAGGATTTTTTGACTGGGGCGGCGCTACTTCAAAAAATTAAAAGTCCAAAGACGGATGCTTTTTTGGTCTTTTTACTTTTTTTTTGATGTCTTCCGCGCTTGCCAGTTATCCCGATGTTAGTTGGTCTGCCGATCGAGTTGTTTCTGGTAAGCGATATTTTGGGGCGCAGCGCAGGACGTACTCGATCGCACTTATCAAGTTTACCTTATGACCTATCGAAACATAAATCGGTTTTACTCCTGTTTGCGTCCTTAGCGCTGCTCCTACCGTTGATCCCTCCAGCAGCAAGGGTTGCCAACTGCCGCGGTCAAGTCCGACTTCTAAATGTTCTCCGATAAATCGATTTTTGGCAACTCCGATTGTAGCAATCCCTGTCAAAACCCCCAAATGGCAGGCAAGACCGAACCTGCGGGGATGGGCTAGTCCTTGACCGTCGCACAATATCAAGTCTGGCCTCAAACTGATATTTTCCAAAGCTTCAAGGACTGCCGGTACTTCTCGAAAAGACAGGAAACCCGGAACGTAAGGAAAAGTTGTAGGACTGCGAACCACAGCTTGCTGCTGCAATTGCAAGTCTGGAAAGCTCAGAACTGTTACAGCGGCCTGCGATACGTCGTTTGCACTGTCGTAGCCGACATCTACGCCTGCGACGTATCGAACTGTGTCCAGTTGATTTGTGGTAATTACCTCTGACCGAAGCTGTTCTTGAATGGCGATCGCCTCTTCAACTGTCTGCGGCCAAGGGTGTCGCTGCAACATTTTGATTTTTCTTCAACCGTTCTCATCTAAGCTTAACTTATTTTCAGGCATTTTTAAACTCAGATTTTTATCGTTTGTAGCTATAAATTACTAGCTTGCCCAATGAGTCTTTTTTTCTACTCAGGAGGGTTGAAAAATGCGGGCTGATGCCAATTCTACCAATAGAGTCTGTAGGTCGGAGAGTGAAATTCTATCTTTCGCTTGTGCTGGAACCAACCCCCCAAGGTTTTATCGGCACGCACCTCCACTTTTATACTCAAAATTTACAAAAAATACCTATTTGATGCTGATTTTTTAGCTTTCTAGAAAGCTTTTTCTTTCCGATCGCCATTTTATTCGTTGTCTGAGAGCGATCCAGATATTTATTTACTTCTTTATCTAATTTTATCCTCATTGTCAAGATACTTGAAACATTTATTCATCAATAATCTCACCCAGCTACAAGTGCCATTTTTCATCCGCGCTCATCGAGCTAAGAGGTCCCCAGACCCTCACAACTATATGACTTTTATGAAAAAAAATCAATGAATTTATGAGTTGTTTCACCCTTAACATGAAGTTATAATCTTAGATAATATCGGATAGAAAACTAACATCAAGTAACACAGCATAGGTGAATAAACATATGAAAACCATGCAAAATGTTCAGTATAACCTAGCTCTCTACATCGTCGGTGGCATCGTCTTCATCATCGCCGCCTTAATTTTAAGACCTTTTGCCCTCGTGGGCGCAGGGGAACGAGGCGTCGTGATGCGCTTCGGCAAAGTTCAAGACGCGATCTTAGATGAAGGCATCCACCCGATTTTACCGATCGTCACCTCTGTAAAAACTATCAGCGTGCGCGTACAAAAAACAGATTTGAAAGCAGATGCAGCATCCAAAGATTTGCAAAGCATTACTACAGATTTGGCAGTCAACTGGAATGTTGACCCCGCCAAAGTAAATCAAGTTTTCCAACAAGTGGGAGACGAAGAACAAATTGTTACCAGCATTCTGAGTCCGGCAATTTCGGAAGTTCTCAAAGCAGCAACTTCTAAAAAAACCGCAGAAGAAATTATCACTAAGCGCACCGAACTAAAAACAGAAATCGACAACAGCCTCAAAAAGCGCTTGGAACCTTATGGCGTCATTGTTAGAGATGTTTCTTTAATAAATTTTGGCTTCTCTCCAGAATTTAGCAAAGCCATCGAATCCAAACAAATAGCAGAACAAGAAGCTAAACAAGCAGAATTTACAGTTCAAAAAGCCACCCAAGATGCTCAAGCTGAAATTAACCGTGCTAAAGGTAAAGCTGAAGCTCAACGCTTGCAGCGGCAAACTTTAACAGCCGAAATTTTGCAGCAGCAAGCAATTGAAAAATGGAACGGCCAGTTTCCGACAGTAATGGGAGGAGGCGGAACTTTGCCATTAATTAATATTGCGCCGCCCAGTTCTCAAGCTGCAACTCCTGCTAAATAAGCTGCAGCAGATCGTGATTGCCAGGGCGCGGGGAGAAGGGAAGAGGGGGAGAGAGTCTGAGGGGGAGAAGAATAGACGGTTTTTCACTGCGGAAGTGAAGATGTGCTTTTTTTAAATGCCGAACAGCAAGGGTAGAAAATACAACTAACCACTAAGGTGAAATCCCGCTTAGTTAAATGCCCAGATACAATTTACGTTGCGCGAGTCCTGAAAAACGTTAGAGTAAGAAACAACTCGGAAATTGTAAAGGTTTGCTTGAAAGTTCGGCTGATGGGAGATCGGGAGAACCAGTCAATTTCTAATTTAGATGAAGTGGGGGATGTCGGCGATCGCCATTCTGCGTCAGAAGCCCTGTGGCTGCGCGATCGAGCTTTGGCAGCTACTAGCAGCGGCATTGTGATTGCTGACGCCAATGCACCCGACTGTCCCATAATTTATTGCAATCCGGCCTTTGAACGGATGACAGGTTACTGCGCCGATGAAATCTTGGGGCGCAATTGCCGATTTTTGCAAGGCCCGGATACCGATCGAACTACCGTAGCTAAGATCCGCGAGGCCTTGCGCCAAGGTAAAGAAATCCAGACAACAATCAAAAATTACCGCAAAGACGGCACTCCTTTTTGGAGCAAATTGTCGCTATCTCCCGTGCGAGACGACAGCGCTAATTTGACTCATTTCGTAGGGATTCAGTCGGACTTGTCGGAACGCATCTGTGAAGTGCACGAAGCATTGCAGCAAGCTAACGACCAACTACAAACGATTTTGGAAGCAGTTCCGGGAACAGTATCTTGGATTAGCTCGGATTTGCGCTATTTGGGGGTTAACCAGCACTTAGCCAAACTGCATGGTTTGCGGCCGTCGGCTTTTGTCGGTCAAGATATTGGTTTTCTGGGCGCTAGCTCGGATTTTAACTCTTTTGTGGTGGAGTTTTTTGGCAGCGACGCTACGGAAGCGGTTAAAGAACTCAACGTTAAGGTACAAACCGAGGCGGGAGAGTCGGAGGGATACTATTTGATTGTGGCTCAAAAGTACGATCGCGGCAAAGCAGCTTGTCTGGTAGGGATTGACATTACCGAGCGCAAGCGGGCAGAAGAAGCTCTGGTGCTGACTCGCAAGGCGGTGGAAAGTTCGAGTGACGCGATCGGCATCAGCGATGCGAACGGCACTCACATTTATCAAAATCAAGCGTTTTCTCAGCTATTTGAATGGGACACCGCAGAGGAATTTAAACTAGCCGGAGGTATATCGGCAGTTTTTGCTGACGCCCCAGTCGCCAGGGAGGTACTCGACACGATCGCCCAGGGTTATTCTTGGTTTGGTGAAATTACCAACCGCACTAAAAGCGGTAAAACTTTGCAAGTGTTGCTGCGGGCCGATGCTATTAAAGACCGCACGGGGAAAATTGTCGGTCTGATTTACATGAATACCGATATTACCGACCAAAAGCGCACGGAACAAGAACTGCGGCAAAGCGAGAAGCGCTTTCGATCGTTGATTGAAAATGCTAGAGACATTATTGTGATTCTCGACGAGAAAGGCTTTTGCCGCTACGTGTCTCCTTCCCTAGAGCGGATTTTGGGCTACCCGACGGGGGAAGTCCTCGGCAGATCTATATTTGACTTGATTCACCCTGACGAATTGCTAATAGTGGATCAAGTGTTCAAAGGTGTCATGCAAATGCCGAGAGTTAGCCAGGGAATGGCGGAATACCGCGTGAAACACAAGGATGGTTCCTGGTGCGTGTTGGAAGCGGTGGCGACGAATTTGCTCAACGAACCTTCGGTGCGGGGAATTGTGGTCAACTGTCACGACGTGACTGAGCGCAAGATGGCTGAAGAACAATTGTTGCACGATGCTTTGCATGATGCGCTGACAGAGTTGCCGAACCGTGCTTTGTTGACTGACAGGCTGGGGCAAGCTTTTGCCCGCGCCCAACGGCATCCGAGCTATCAGTTTGCGGTGCTGTTTCTGGATTTGGACAGGTTTAAGGTGATTAATGACAGTCAGGGACACCGCATGGGCGATCGCCTGTTGGTGGCTGTGGCTCGCCGTCTCTTGACTTGTTTGCGGCCAGGCGATACGGTGGCTCGTCTGGGGGGAGATGAGTTTGTGATTTTGCTAGAAGAAATTCACGGTGTTGATGAGGCGATCGCCCAAGCAAAGGCAATTCTCAAAACGATCGAACGACCGCTTTATTTGGAAGGTAATAAAGTTTTAATTACTGCTAGCATCGGCATTGCTTTGAGTACCGACAAATATCAGTGGCCTGGAGATATTTTGCGCGATGCTGATATTGCCATGTACCGCGCCAAAGCTCTGGGTAAAGCTCGCTACGAAGTTTTTACCAGTGCGATGCACACTCAGGCGGTGGCTTTGATGCACTTGGAACACGATTTGCGGGAGTCGGTTGAAGAACTAAATTTGAAATATTCGATAGTGGATTTCGGATGTGTGGCGGTGGAGGAAAACTCACCGATGAGTGAAATAGATCGGAAGTTGGATCGTCCGAAATCGCCATTGGCTCCTTATAAATTGGAATGTCCTTTTACTGTTTATTATCAGCCGATAGTTAGTTTAAAAAGCGGTTCAGTTATCGGATTTGAGGCGCTGGTGCGCTGGCTGCACCCGGAACGGGGTTTAGTTTCCCCGATGGAATTTATTGCGATGGCGGAGGAAACAGGGTTAATTACGCCTTTGGGTTTGTGGGTTTTGAACGAAAGCTGCAGCCAAATTATTAAGTGGCAGAGTTTGAATTTACCTGTGGGAAATTCGCCGCTGACAGTCGCAGTAAATCTTTCCGGGAGGCAGTTTTCGCAACCGGAGTCGATCGAGCAAATTAAGCAAGTTTTGCAGGAAACGGGTGTTGACGCTCGCTGTTTGAAGTTGGAGATTACTGAGAGTGTGGTGATGGAAGATGGGGAAGCGGCGGCGGCGATGCTTTCGCAGTTGAGAGAGTTGGGTATCGGGCTGTGTATTGATGATTTCGGTACTGGTTATTCGTCTCTGAGTTATTTGCACAAGTTCCCGATTAATATTTTGAAGGTCGATCGCTCTTTTGTGAGTCGCATTGGGGAAATGGGCGAAAATTTGGAAATCGTGCGGGCGATCGTCATGCTGGCCCGCAGTTTGGGGATGGAGGTAGTGGCAGAAGGGGTCGAAACCGCCGTCCAATTGGCTCAAATGCGGGCGATCGGCTGCGAGTACGGTCAGGGGTACTTTTTCTCTAAACCTCTCGACAGTGAGGCAGCTACAGCGTTGTTGAGGCGATCGCCTAAATGGTGATCTGAACCCAATATTTAATTTGTATTTTGAAAAATATTAAAACTCTTGCGGCCTGTGCTTATTGGAGATTCAATAAGGGCGATCGATCTTTTGGTAATCGATGTCTTGAGTGTTAAAATTACAATTGAGTATAATAGCAAACTATAGAGATGGGTAAAAATATATGTCTCAATCTATTGTGCCAGCAGTCGCAGAAAAACAGCTCGATACTTCGCCGACATTGACCTTTGAAGAATACCGAGTTTATCAAGGAGAATCTGATGTAAAATATGAACTGTACAAAGGCAAATTAATCCCGATGCCAACAGCCACAATTTTACATATCAAAATTTGCGAATATTTAGTTTACCAATTGCAGCGTTACCTAGCTGAACACAATCTCGACTTAGTAGTAAAAACTGGCTTGGGAGTGAGAACCGATGAAGATAAATCTCGGATTCCCGATGTAGTTGTCTGCACTCAAAGTCTTTTGGAACAAGCTGCTGCTAGACCCGGTGCAGGTATCCTAGAATTTGATGAAAAGCCGCTGTTATTGGTAGAAGTAGTTAGCGAAAATCGCCGCGAAGATTACGTGATTAAACGCGGAGAGTACGAATTAGCTAATGTGCCGGAATATTGCATAGTTGACCCTAAAGCTGGTAAGCAAAAAATCAGGCTTTTTGCATTGATTGAAGGTGAAGATGGTTACACGTATACAGATTTATTGCCTGGGGAGGAAATGGTGTCTGTAGTATTTCCCGATCTGGTTTTATCGGTGAATGAAATACTAAACCCGCCATTGGTAGAGGAGTTAGTTAAGGCAGAAAACGCTCAATTGCGGCAACTTGAACAGGAAGCTGCAATGGAACGTCAACGCGCCCAAGAGCAGGGTCAACGTGCCCAAGAGGAGCATCAACGTGCTGAAAGATTGGCGGCGAGGTTACGGGAATTGGGCGTAGATCCTGATGCTGTGTAGGAAATTGGATCGAGTACGCGCGCCGAAGCTATCCCGAAGGGAATCGCCCTTGACGCATCTCAATCATCTACCGGCAAGTCGCGCAGGAAATAAAAGCGATCGCGCCCTAAATCTTCGCCTTTAATTCGCCCTAAGAAACCGGTCAAAGGTGAGGAAAGTTCTATTAAAATTTGGTGCAACTCTTCGCGGGACAACTTCTTGGGTGGGTTAGACATTGAATACGCACCGCTAAGAGCATCCACACTTGCTCGTTCAGAACCAGAATTTTCGTGATACTTTTTCATAATAGAAAGAACGTGCGATCGCACTTTAATTTCTTGTTCAACTTGCTCAATATATTTAGCAACTTCATCATCAGATTGCCCCGGTTTTAAGTATTCTTTCAGTTTAAATAAGTCCACCGAGTTAGGATATTTGCTTTGAAGTTTAACCAGTTTTTCCAGCGTCTCAGGGTTCATAATTGCCATACCGTGTACTTTTGCTGCATCCATAAGTTGAGGAGTTGGAACGCCAGGGCCAATAATCAACTTAGTTGCTTTTGCGAGTGTTTCTTTATCTTTGAGCCGTAGCGTTCCTAAATTCAGCAATTGAACTGCTGTATCGTTAGGGATTTTTTTACCGGCTTTGCACTCCCCAACTAAGGGGTAAGGTTTTGAGCATAATAAATCTAAGCCGCCAGCACCACCTTTGTGAGCATAATCTATGGTAAATCCCAAAAACTCAAGGCTATCGCGCACTACAATTTCAAAGTCTGTTCCTGCTTGATAGTTGCTTTTGTCTTTATCTAGTTCTTTGGTGCGATTTCCCAAAGCTGCTATAGTCTTTATCCAAGCTAAATCCCGTTTGATTGGTTTTACAGGCTTATCGCTACTCCAACCTAGAAATATTTTGATTTCTGCGTCTAGTTGTTTGGCTTTTGGGTTGGTGGTGGATAAATGCACTAATGCACTTTGCAACTCTTCCAATTCTGGATGTTCTGGCGGCTCTAGTTTTTCCAGCTTTTGACGGCGTTTGGCAAAGATAGACTCGCTCAACACTGGCGTTGAATCAGTAACATTTAGGGATTTTGGCAAAGGTACAAAATTGCCGCTGGGATGCACTGGCATTTCCAGCGGCTGAGGTAGCAAATAAACCCGCAGGTAAGCTAAATAAATAAAAGGACGCTGCTGGAGAATTTGCTGCAATGCCTCTGTTGTCCAGATGGTTAATCGCGACAAAGCTTCTAATGATTCAGAATCGTTGAGCATTTGGCACAATTCGCACCTACCCCAAGCTTTGATCGAAACTTGATCGGAAACTACCAGTGGGACTTCTAATTGCCCTGACTCTGGAAACAAGCTCATTTGCTTAGGTTTCATCAAGGGCATATTAGAATTATCGGCTGGATAGAGGGCATATTTTTCTCCAGCATCAAAGCTTCGCCAAACTATTGCTGCAATCATTCGCCCTTGGATTAAAGCTTCTACGTCTGGGGCCGGCAAACGGATAGCCCTGTCAATATTGACTAGCGACATGAGAGTATTTGTCCCAATATGAAGTTGATAGTTTAGGAAGCCTTAATTAAACTCGCTCAGTAAATTATCGCAGGACTTATCTAATTCTTCTGACTCCGATAAGTCATCCATAATAGACTCCGCTACAGCTACGGGTTCATCTTCAATCAGATCGGTAGGAACCTCATAGGACGGATCGCTCAGAATCTCTCTAAGCAAGGGGTTGCTAGCCCCTAGCATTTTCTCAGCACCTTTTTCTGCAATAAAATTGAAAATCTGCTCCTCACTAACCCCATAATCTACTTCGCGCTTCTGATAAACAGCCCGAATAGCTAACAGCGGTTTGATTTCATCTTCTTTCAGTGGGACATATTCTCCACCTTGTTGTTTAATGAGCGGTACAAGATACTTTTGCTCCATGTATGAAGTAATCTTTTTGCTCTGGGAACGAACCAAACAACCGCGAGTTAAATTAAAAGTTTGGTAATCATTTAACCTTTTTAAACCCGAGCCTAACCCTTTTCCACCAGCATACTGAAGCACTGCTACTCCAATGATTACATCTTTTCCGTTGTCTTTGCCAATTACTTTGAAATTGATGTAATCATCCTTGCCTCCACGTTTCTTAACTTTATCTGTGGCTTCCTGAACTGTTACCCTTTCCACCGTCTGACCAATCAAACTCTGAAAGCCAAATAAAATAGCATCAGCAAGCAGATAATTATCTTCTAAATAAATTCCTATGTCTTCCTCTAGCTCTTTGACAAAAGCAAGTTCAACGGGATTAGAAATCTCTGGATTTTTAGTGCCTTCACCCGTAAAAATAGGAGGATTACAATTTTCTTTACACCACTTCAAAACCTCTCTAGCAGTGGGTTTTCCTTTGCCAAGCTCGCTAAGTTGAATTTGAGTGAATGGATAAATTGGCTCATGAGGAATTAAGTTTTGCCGTTCATAATATTTGTCTAACCAAAAGCTAACTAAGTTAATAATTGATTCTGAATCCATGTATTTCAAGTCAATCGGATTTCCCTGAACCGAAACCTTAGTGAACACTCCACCAGGTAGCTGCTTTATTTTATTGCTCCATTGAGGAGGCATCATTACACTCAGTATCAAACCCCGGTTTAGATTTTGGAACAAATCTTTGATTAGTCCTGCAACAATCTGACTGATGTGTAAGCCACTAATATCGTCGTAGGCATCAGGCGTGTCTAACTCATCAAAGCAAATGACCAGTTCCTTGTACTCACTAATCAAATCTAAGATTTGCAAAACCGCCTCAAAAGATTGGCATTGAGTTGGTAGTTCCAACTCATCGGCTTTGTATTTAGCAAGTTCTTGCCCCTCTAACCATTTGATTGCATAAAGTGATTGCTCGTCGGAGAGTGTCCAAAAAATTGCCTTGACAATATCAGGATCGTTAACACTTTTCGCTTGCAGAAATGCTTTTGTTAGATCCTTAACCCACTTCTTTAGTTGCTTGGGCGTGCCTGCCTTAAATTTTTCCAATAATTCTTGAGGAGAATAAACTTTAGCATTGGGTTTGGAAACCTTTAAAGCATTGTTAGCCATTGCCGTTGCTAGTTCTTGCCACTGTCTCACCCCATCTCTACCAATCTTTCCGAGGCTCTCAGCCAATATTCGCTGAAATCCTTGCTTAATTTGATTGATATTACCATATTTATTAGCGTAGACAAACAAGCCCCCGCCATGCTCCTGTAGGCGATGGCGAATGCGGCTAATAATGTGAGTTTTGCCTGTTCCATCCTGAGCAGTTATAGCGATGGAACTTGTCTTGTAGTGACCAGCACGAATTTGAGCGAGTGCCTGAAATACAGCATCAGAGGCGTGGGCATTTATTGTCTCAACATCGAAGAATTCCTGGCCCCAAACATCACCAGCATTGAGAAAAGGAGGTTTAGCAAATGGATTTTGATTTAAAAGAGCCACGTTCAGGTCTTCAATGGAAGAAAAAGAAGAATTAGTCATGGTTTTTTGTGTGAGGTTAACGAATTTACAAAGGGATTTAGACCAATTTTAAGGATTTAGCCGTTTGACATAGTAACGGAGTGCACCAAGTGCAGTTTTGATGGAATCTTCAGCTTTATCGGGCGTGATGTCTGTCATTTCACCACCTATAAGCTGAAAAATGTCATTAGCCTGCATTTCCAACAGCCACTCATTGAACTCCGATCGCCCTACCATTTCCCCGATCGCCCGACGCATCCGATAAATCGGCACTAAATCGTCTAAGTTATAATCCCGGTTCAAGCTGTCATACACATCGATCGCCACAGCCTTAAAATCTTCATAGGATGCGATCGTCCCTACATCCCCCTTCCCTTTCTCAACCGCAACACTTGCCGCACCATCCTGATGGCGAATCCACTTCAACAAAGAATTTCCCAGCCGAGTACCAATTTGAGAACCATCAAACTCAAACAAAGAATCCTTACTTTTGAGCCCCTGCGCTAAAACTTCTTTCCCTTTCGCCGTCAATTCCACCAGCGTCACCCGATTTACCAGCGAATACTCGATCGCCCCAGTTGCCTGCAACTCGCCGAGCACTTCCACATATCTCTGACTCGTCTCATTAGTCCGCACAATCCGCTTAGTCAACTCCCCCTTTTTCACCTTCATCTTCCCGCCGCTCAAATCCCACAAATTCAGCAGTACCCGAACTTTTGCCTTCGCATCCCATACCGCTTGCTCTTGAGGTGTCAAAGTTTGAGACACCGCAATTTCATCTTTCTCAGACATATCTATACCTTTAAATACTTGTTCTTAGTATCAAACTTTATCATAAATCTTGCTGACAAACATTTCAACTTTTCCCTAAAATCCCGCGCGAGGCTGTAGACAGCTTAGGCAAATTTCATTGGAAAATAATTGTGATTGACTAAAAGGAAATCGTTTGATAAAATACCTAATTTAACGAGCGATCGCACTTCAAATTCTCCACAGGAAATGCGATGAAACAATCTGAAGCACAGTCCGCTTTCCTCTAGCAACCTCAACAAATCTAGCGATCCCAACCTTAGTCAACCACCTGCAACCCAGCTTAACTGCGACTTTAGTTCAATGCCAGATTCAGCCTTTAGAAAGACGAATTCAACCTCAACATCTTGTTACATTGCAATAGCAATCAAAACATTCAACAACTCTTTACCCATGAAAAATATTCCCGACCAAATTTCCGACATCAAAGAAAAACTTCCCGATTTGACTCCCACCCCTCCCGGTTTAAAAGCTCAAGCATCTAGCCACGACCTCAAAGCCCGTTTAGATTGGGGCGAACCCGGACTCACAATCATCGACGCCCGTGACTTTGAAAGCTTCACCAAAAGCCACATTACCGGCGCCGTAATGATGCCAATGGACGAATTAGTCGCTAGAGCACAATCGAGTTTAGAACCCATCCGCGACATCTACATCTACGGCGAAAACGACCAACAAACCGCCGAAGCGGCCAATCTTCTCCGCGCAGCAGGCTTTCAAAAGGTAGCCGAACTAAAAGGCGGGATTCCTGCTTGGAAAGCCATTGACGGCCCTATCGACGGCGCTCTGGAACACGATACTCCTGGCCCCGACGCCTACAACGTTTTTTCTCGCTTGCAACACCACGCCGAAGCTCAGAAAATCAACAAATAGCCTCAGATTGGCGGCAGGAGTCGCCCATAAAATCTGACACTTAATAAACCCGGTATCGCAAAAGTTACCGGGTTTTTCTATCAGAACTTATACCCCAATACGCTTGGGTTAAAACTGTTTATTCCCCGGAGATCCCCCTAAATCCCCCTTAAGAAGGGGGACTTTGAGTAACTTTTTGTCCCCCCCTTCTTAAGGGGTGCTAGGGGGGATCGAGCTTAACTGAACCATATTGACTTATACCAAATCCTGCCTCAATTTTCTTAGTCTCTTACAGGGTGACCTCGTTTGTCTAGTAGCGGTTTCAACCGCCGACTCTTAACTTCCTACCATCCAAATATGCCTTAACTTCCCCAAACATTTGGCGATTTGCATCAAAAGTAATCCGTTTAACCGCTTCCTCAAAAGCAAGCCAAGCAGAATTTTGAACTTCCTCCTCTTGCAAAACAACTTCCATCGAATTGACAAAACCTAAAAAATAAGTCACAGTCTTTTCAATCGGCTCCCCATCCTTAACAAAAGAATAGTGTTCGGTAAAACTCGGCTCATCCAGCATTTCAAAATCCGATATACCAGTTTCCTCCAGAAATTCCCGCCTAGCCGTTTCCGCAGGAGATTCCCCCGGATTCGCATGACCTTTCGGAAACGCCCAATGTCCGGCTTGATGCTGAATCAACAAAAACAAAGTATCAGCTTCAGTAGGAGAAAAAATCGGCACAATTCCAAAACATTCATCTTTCATTGTTGTGATATTTCCTATTAAGTATTAGGTCTTTTTAGTCCGCGTAAGCGAACTAAAATTGGTGTAGATGCGATTTCAATCGCCGAGTCTCTTAATTTCCCACCCCAAGCGAGTCTGCTGTTCATAAACCCGCTTCAAAGTATTAACATCCCTCGCTGAAATAGGCGGAGGATTTCTCACCTGAGAAAAATAAAGCACATCAGTTTCCATCAAACTGTGGCCCCAAATTCCCAAAGCGTGACCCAACTCGTGCCGCGCCGTCGCCGGAATATACTTACCCACTTGATTCGGATTCAAATAAACCGAAAACCGATGAGATAACACAGTTTTATTCCCATCCCGACGGGCGTACAATTCATAGGTAGCCTCTCCAGAGCGCGATCGCAAAATCCCTTGACGCAAAGGCGGAGCCCGACGTAAAATCCTAATATCAGCCACCTCCGAACTATCCACCACTTCCAAAGGCAAATAAACCCCCCATTCCCGGACAACATCCAACACAGCCGCCACCCATTCTTCAGACTTATTAGCATCAACTGGACGCTCAACATAAACCTGAATCGGAAACTTAGACCATAGCAAATGACCGAAATTCGGTGGCTTAACCTGGTCAAAATAATCACCACTATCCGTGGAATCTTGCCAATTCGCTAGCGTTGGCGGCAAAGGGTGAACCTGTGGATGCGGCAAACTATTAGGGAGAGAAGAAAGACTCGCCGCCGGAGTATTAACCTGAGTAAAAATTATCAGGCTAAAACAACATAAAGCCAATCCCAAACCAGCCAGCAATCGAGATTTTACTGTAACTTTCCACAACCGCATTTTTGCAACCGCAGATAGACACAAATAAACGCAGATGAACTTGAGATTATCTGCGTCTATCTGCGTTCATCTGCGGTTAAAAATCCAAATCTTATAACTTAGGCGCCAACCAACCGGCACTCAAAATCACAGTCAAACCCATAAAAACAATAGACAGACCCCAAGTAATCCGGTTCAGACTCGTTTCTGCACTCTTGGCGCTGGTAAACAATTGAGCTTGTCCGCCAATCCCGCCAATACCATCGCCTTTAGGACTGTGCAGCAACACAAAAACCACAAGTCCTAAAGCAGACAAAGACCAGATAACTTGTAACACAGAAACAATATTCATAATCTGGAGTAATTGGTAATTAGTAATCGGTAATTTATTATCATATCAAATTCGGTCGGTCTCACACAATTTATGCCGAGACATTCCAAGAGTCCATTGGTCTCAACTTAAGCCTGAAAGCCTTGATAAATCTCGTTTTTACCTGAGTTCAGAAGCCCCTAAATCCCCCTTAAAAAGGGGGACTTTGATCCATTTCCGGTTCCCCCCTTCTTAAGGGGGGCTAGGGGGGATCTAGGCTTAATAGTCAAACAGCATTCTGTGACTGGGTTTGACGTTAAATTGACACGAACAAGGGCGAAAGCCTTTGTCCCTAATGCTGCGTCCCTACTACAATCGGACTCGCACCGGAGTGCGATTGGCACGAACTTCAAACTCAGCCGATCGGATCATAGAGCGTCCCGTCATCTCCGGGGGCTGAGGCAACCTCAACAGCTCCAGAATTGTCGGCGCAATATCCGCCAAACAACCGTCCGCCCTCAGAGGAACATCCGTTCCGTGACCCGGAATCTTCCGACCTTCGCCTTCTACCAGAATAAAAGGCACCGGGTTAGTAGTGTGAGCCGTCCACGGATTCCCGTCCTCGTCAAACATCTGCTCAGCATTTCCGTGGTCGGCAATAATAATTGCCGTTCCCCCAGCTTTACTAATGGCGCTCAACAGCCGCCCCAAACATTTATCCACAGTTTCGATCGCAATTATCGTCGCATCCATCATCCCCGTATGACCAACCATATCCGGGTTAGCGTAGTTAATCACCATAAACGAATAGATGCCTTTTTCCAAAGCCGTCACCACCCCATCCGTCACCAAGTCCGCCGACATCTGGGGCGCCTCATCGTAAGTCGCCACCATCGGGCTCTGCACCAACTCCCGGTGTTCCCCGATAAAAGGCTCTTCCAGACCCCCATTAAAAAAATAAGTCACATGAGCGTACTTTTCAGTTTCCGCCGTCCGCAACTGCTGCAAACCGTGCTTAGAAATCACCTCGCCCAGAATATTGTTCAAATTCTGGGGTTCAAAAGCCACCATTACCGACAGTTTCGGGTCGTACTGAGTAAAAGTCGCAAACGCCAGCGGCTCAATTAACTGCCGTTCAAACCCCTTAAAATCGGGAGATACAAAAGCCTGAGTCAATTCTCTAGCCCTGTCCGGGCGAAAATTAAAGAAAATTACCCCATCCCCCGATGCCACCGCCCCCGGAGAAATCCGAGTCGGAACAGCAAACTCGTCGGTCACTCCTTCAGCATAAGAGGCCTGCAACACATCCACAGCCGATCGACCGTCAGGCGCACCCTCAGTCGTCATCACCTCGTAAGCACGCTGCACCCGATCCCAGCGCTTGTCCCTGTCCATCGCGTAGTAGCGGCCGCTGATGGTCGCAATCCGACCGACCCCTACCTCTGCGATATAACTTTCAATCTTTGTTAGAGCTTCGACACCCTCTTTCGGAGTAGTATCACGACCGTCTGTAATCGCGTGAATGCAAACCTCAGAAATTCCCTGTGCCTTTGCTAATTGCAGCAAACCCTTAATATGACTGAGATGGGAATGAACCCCACCTTCAGAACAAAGACCAGTCAGGTGCAACTTGCCGCCGGTGGCGCGGACTTTCTCGCAAAGCCCAACCAGCGCGCGGTTGTTGAGCAAAGAACCATCTTCCACTGCATCCGAGATCCGCACCAACTCTTGAGGAACCACGCGGCCCGCGCCCAGATTCAAGTGACCAACCTCTGAGTTACCCATTTGCCCGTCTGGCAGCCCTACCGCCCGCCCCGATGTTTTAATCAGAGTTCTGGGATAAGCAGCCCAGAGACTGTCCATCACGGGTGTTTTCGCAGCGGCGATCGCATTTCCGTCTTGTTCTTCACGATAACCCCAGCCGTCTAGAATAATCAGCACTACAGGAGATACAGACGCTTGTGCCATGTGAATACCTTATTTACAATAATTAATTTCTCGATCGTCATGATTTCCGATTTTGCGGAACATCTGCCGCTAATCAGTTTACATACTTTCTCAGCTCCGGCTGAACAAGGCAAACCAAAATTCCCTCAGCCCCAGCATTTTGGGAACTTATTTCGACCGGCTTGGCGAATTGTTTAATTGATTGCCTTGGCTTGTACTGTGAATCGTTGTCGGAGACTGTTACCGATCTCACCAACAGCAGCCGTGCTTTTGTGGCCGGATTTCACGGATAGTTTAACCGTCGGTGGCTCTTGAAACACTAAGAACAATACCACACTTGGTTGCATTTTGCTACCGCCTCAACCAATAATTTGAAAAGCCTTGACCGGGCTGCGAATAACTTTATAGGATACGAGTTGAGCAAAAATCGCTTGTCTACTCCGCTCTCTTTCAGCGGATATAAAATTCTACAACATCTTTTTTAATTTTGACATCGTAATTGCCAAAGAAATCGTGACCGAGCAGACCTATTGGCATTTGTCTGGCGATCGCCACTTCAACATTTTGGATCGCAACACCCCCAACCCGAATCGATCGCACTACGCCGATCGGGAACTCGACAACGCTACCGTCAGCGATCCCCGCTCTCACGGTACGCACCGGCCTCACTCCCAGTGCAGTAGCCATCCGCTGAGAAATCAAAGTGCCACTTGCCCCGGTATCGAGAATCATCTCAAAAGTCTTGTTGCCGTTAAATACCACATCAATCACCGGCGTCCCGCCAGCGCGACGCTTGATTTTAGCTTG
Source organism: Microcoleus sp. Pol1C5 (assembly GCF_036701115.1). Classification (NCBI taxonomy): domain Bacteria; kingdom Bacillati; phylum Cyanobacteriota; class Cyanophyceae; order Oscillatoriales; family Microcoleaceae; genus Microcoleus; species Microcoleus sp. Pol1C5. The sequence continues at coordinate 49,444 of NZ_JAUBQE010000047.1, forward strand.
AAATACCTGTGGATTCCCCCGTGGCTTCGTCGGTTGATTTGCTCGCGGTTTGGCACCAGAATTTGACGGGTTCCAAAACTGAGAGTACAATTCTCCAGTTGTCAATCCCGATCCCGTTATAGTGCGATTCCCTTCGGGATAGCTCCGCTTCACGAGCCGCTGGGAACTCACATCGGGCACCAATGTCATCACCTGGGTTTCTGGCTGATGTGAATGAGAATACACCTGGCTGCCCCCCACCGATCCCAGACCAACCAAAACGCTCGCACAAACCAAGGTCGATCGCCAAATTGGCTTGAGAATCACTTTTGCCATAATCTAAATACCTTAATTGATTCAATATGTCGAACAACAACCGCCACTGATATCCTAACCCGCTCCCAAAAACCGATCGCCCGATCCCCAGATCGGATCGTCAGGAAAACTTGGCAATTTTCAAGCGATCGCATAACATCGAACACAGATAAACTGATAAACGGCAACAGGCTGTAATTGCAGAGCCTTGTTGGAGATCTTGAAATTAAGCATTTAGGGGCGATCGGCAATGCACAAACTTTTATATTTTGCGACTATAGGACTACTAGCTTTCTCGATCGGAGGATGCGGTGGCGACGAAGGCACCAACACAGCCAGCCCCAGCCCCAGCCCTAGTGCAGCCTCTCCGTCTCCGGCAGCCTCTGCCAGCCCCACCCCAGCAACTCAGAATTTCCCGTCTCCAATAGTAGCCGCCCAACCTCCAGGGTTAATTCGATCGACCAACCCAGACGAACGAGCAAGACAGGCTCAAACAGGAATCGGCAACAAAAGGGACAGGAATCCAACGCTTCCGCTTCAGCCAGTACCCCAAGGCCCTGTGACAGCGAATCCTTCTCAGTTAGACCCCTTTGGGCCGCTGCCGCCGATCGTATTACAAATCCCTCCAGGAGCCAACGGAGCGGGTGGGACTACCTCAGAACTTCCCAAACTGCCACAGCGACAAGTTGCCGTGCTACCCGAGCTTCCCGAGTTATTGGCTCCCCCCCCACTTAACAGGCCTAATCAGACGGTGACTATCCCCAGGTCACCCACGGGCGGTCGAGGAGGCACTCAGCAACTACGAGGTCGATCGGGAGGTCCTTTACTTCCCGGAGGTGATGGGGGGCAAATTGGCTTGCCGCCCCAGGTTCCAGGGCTAACTACTCCTCGGTTAGGTGGCGGTGGCAGCAATGGTTCCTTACCCGGAGGCACCGGGGGACAAATTGGCTTGCCACCCCAAGTTCCGGGGCTCACTCCTCCTCAGTTAGGTCGTACTCGTACATCCCCGCCTGGACTCGAACCCATTGCAGCTAGACCCATAGGAGTCCCGGATCTGCCGGAACTGCCAGTAGACAAGCGCCCCCCCCAATGGAGAGACCCCAATGCCAGGGTCAGAAGAGGTACTGGCACCCGCCCTCCTGGAACTACTGGGCCAATAGCAAATAGACCCCAAGATGCGCGGAATCCCCAGACTCGCCGTCCAGCACCCCCGCGCCCGCCCCAGCCAATAGCAGCTAGACCTATAGGAGTACCGGATCTGCCGGAACTGCCAGTAGACAAACGCCCGCCTCAGTGGGTAGACCCAAATCCGCCGCCACCTCCTGTCATCCCAGTAGTTCCGCCACCGCCTTCTACTGACCTCGCTACGGGTACTGAAGTCAGCGGGGTGGTAAAAGTCGGGAACGAGACGCAAGTGATTGTCAAAGTACCGAATGAACCAACCAGCCGATATGTCAAAGTCGGGCAGCGTCTGTCTAACGGGCAAGTGTTGGTGAAGCGGGTCGATCTCAAGCAAGGAGCCGATCCGATCGTGATTCTCGAGGAAAACGGCGTTGAGGTAGCCAAAGCTGTTGGCGAAAAACCCGCCAGTCGCCAACCACAACCCGCCAATGCAGTTATTAGCCGTCTCCCAAATCCGAATAGCTCAACGCGACGCTAAAAATTGACAGTAAAGCAGGAAAAATGCTAAAGGCAAAAACTCTAATTTTTGCCTTTTTGCATTTAGGGCAGATCTCAAACCTGAAGGTAAAATTAGTACAGGGATTAAAAAATAGACGACTTTTCAGCGAGTATTAGCTTCTAGAAAATCCCTATTAGTAATTGAAGTTAAAGGAGATCGATCATGCTCGGTTCAATTCAAAAATTAGGGATGGTGATATTAGTTGCTTCTTGTATCGGCAGCGCTACTAATCTCTTGAATCCCCAGCCATCAATGGCTCAAGCAACACCCGATCCAAAACCCGAAGAAGGAAAACGCTCTCCCTTCTGCCAAGGAAACCCTCCTACGGGAAGAGTAAAATGCAATTACGAGGGAGGCGATAATTACGAGGGAAATTTCGTTAACGGCCTGCCAGACGGCAGTGGGGTCTACGTCTACGCTAATGGCGATCGCTACGAAGGACAATTTCGCAATGGAGTGCCAAATGGTAGAGGGACATTCATTTTTAAAGATGATGCCCGCTACACAGGCGTGTTCCAAGACGGCACCATGAGATCGGGGACGGTCATTTTTGCCAACGGCGAGCGCTATGTCGGAAACTTCGCAGTCGTCAGAAACGTTCAGACTGATGCCATTAGCAGCCAACCCTCAGGGCGGGGTCAATTTTTTTATACCAATGGCGATCGCTATGAAGGACAATTCTTTGCAGGCTCACCCTTTGGTCCTGGGGTATTGGTTCGGGTAGACGGCACTCGCTGTTCCGGCAGATTTTTTAATCAAGAACTTGACGCTAGTGTCACCTGCACTTTCCCCAACGGTACGCGCTATGAAGGAGAATTGCGAAAGGGAGTACCTCACGGTGTCGGGACGATGATCGATGCTAGCGGTAGGCGCTTTCCGGGGGTATTTCGCAACGGCAAACCCGGAGTTTCCTAAAGGATAAATTGAGGTTTTCAGGCAACTTTTGACCAGCAATCGGACAAAAGACAAATGACGAAGGAAAATAATATCCAGAAGCGCATAGGAGAGACTTAGTTAATGATTTCCCGTTTAAAAACCAGTGGAATCCCTCTATTAGTTGCATCAGTGTTAATTGGTAGTTACGCGACTTATCCCTTTCCCTCAATGGCGCAAGGAACAGAAGCTAGAACCGGTCGCTGCGTGCCAGCTATAGCTACAGGTAGAGTTAGATGCGATTATGACAGCGGTGATAGCTACATCGGACAGTTCGTTAACGGTTTGCCCAGTGGCAGTGGGGTATACGTATATTCCAACGGCGATCGCTATGAGGGGCAGTTCCGTCTGGGCAAACCAAATGGTCGAGGACAATTTATATTTAAGGACGACGCCCGCGTGGAGGGCATATTCCGAGATGGCAAAGTTAGTTCCGGGACTGCTATTTTTACTAATGGCGATCGCTATATAGGGTCGTTTTCTCTCGATCAAAAAGTAGGAGTTCCCACGGGACAAGGGCAATTCATTTTTGCTAATGGCGATCGCTTTGTGGGTCAATTTTTAGGGGGCAAGCCATTAGGTACGGGAGCGTTCACCCGGGCTGACGGCAGTCGGTGTTCGGGACAGTTCTATACTCAAGAACTTGATGGCAGGGGTAACTGTTCGTTCTCCAACGGTATCCGCTATCAGGGAGAGTTACGCAAGGGATTGCCTCACGGCAAAGGCACAATTATCGATACTAGAGGCCGCCGACTTCCGGGGGTGTTCCGGGACGGCCAGCGGGTAGAGCAATAAACTGGGAATAAGTGCGATCTGTTAGTAAGGGCAGGTTGACGGCTAATATTTTTTGCACAAAACCTGCCATTGCTAGGTTTTAAAGTCAAAACTATTGATAATTTATGCCCGGCTTTTTCTCAAGGGAATTGCTAATGTTAAATATCCACTTAATGGAGTTAATGGAGGCGTTTTGATATGACAACTACTGCTTCTGCTTCCGGCCGCACCGGCCAGTTTCCCTTCGAATTTGCCCCGCAGCGGACTCAAGATGCTGATTTGTTGCGACAACTCGGTTTTGTACCCGGCTTGAAGGAAATATTGGCTTTGCGGCAAGTTCATGCTTTGGAACACGCTACTGTTTGGGTACTGGGCCAATCTGGCGGCGAGGCCACAGCAAGAACCGATAATGAGTTGTTGGGCGGGATGTCCACAGACCAAGGATTTTATCTTTACGGTCGCGTTAACATTGCACAGTTGCGTCAGGCAGTACGCGAGGCTTTGCATCGGATTGGCAGCGGAGAGTGGGATTTAGCTGTACATCCCCGCTGTGGCACGAATTTGTCGGTGGCAATGCTGCTAACGGCTGGACTTGCTGTTGGCATCAATTTAGCCCTGCCCCGGGGGCCCATTCTGCAACTTTTAGGTTTGGGTGCAGCGGCGGCTGCTGCGGCTCAGTTAGCTCCTGATGTGGGATCTCTGGCTCAGCGTTACGTCACAACTGCTATTCCGTTTAATTTGAGTGTTGTTGATATTACTGTAAGTCACGACTTCTGGGGACGCGAAGCTCATTTTGTTCGGGTGCGTTGGGTTGAATAGTTGCGGCGGGAGGAGGAGAGTGGGGAAGTTGAGAAAATGTTCTTTCTTCCCTCAACTTCGAGCCGTTAAATCTCCTACACGGCTTCGTTGTCGAACTTACTTCTTCCTGATTCCTATTCCTGTCCTGAAACCGAGCTTTTTCTTCTTTCATCAACTCTTCAACTAATGGCAGAGTCCGTATTTCATCCACCGATCATGTCAGATGGGAAAACTAATAAGTCAAGATTGTATGCTGCTGGATAAAGCTGCCACTTGTCAACTAAATAATCGCAAATTTTTATATAAAACTGTTGCTGTGGGCAGGTGATTAAGAGAGCTTTATATATACTTTGTATTTTTGATAAAAATTACTTTGAGAGAATAGGTACGATTAAAAAGTTAATTTGGGCGACTTATCCACTTACTTTTATTCAACAACTGGAACTACAGACTAAGACATACATTTGCCATATCTCTATAACTTCATAATATTATATTCACTTTCCTCTTCACCGTAAATGTATCAGCTATAAAAAGCTCGGATTTACTTCCTAGGCAACTTGTCAGAAAATAGCAGGATCAGGTAAAATCGCTTGTGATAATTTTTAGATCAAAAGTCAACAAAATAAATGTGCAAATTAGCGATCGATAAAACCTGGGTGGTAAGTCTACTGGCGGTCAGCTTAGCCGTAGCAAGCAACAGCTTTTTGCTTTTTACCCACGATGCGAGTTTTGCTGGCCAAATATCTCAAACTAACGAACCAGAAAGAGCTCCTGACGGCAAGATAGTTCCCGTTAATGGCAAAGTCAATGTTAGATTAACCAATAAAACCAACGATCGACTATTTTTTCAGGTGGTTGGACAGACTAACCGCCAGAGTTTAGCGGAAAATGCAACAGTCGCGCTGCCAGCATTGACATTACCCGCCTCAATTGTATTTAGGCGACTAGATGGTGCGTTATTGAAACCCAGTTTGAAACCTAGTGGCGAAGGAACAGTAGAGGTAAGATTAGACGAGACAAATGATTTAGGTTTGGATAAAACATCTTTAAGGATTCGGAATGACGGCGCAATTTTTCTCAGATAGACAACATTCAGTGGAGTTAAAATTTTAGATTTTAGATTTTAGATGGACTCCACAGCCACTCGCTGGCGGCTAGAACTGTTGTCTAAACCATGATTGATCTCAACAACTCAAGTCCGGGGATTGTATCCGTATTTGGGTGTCAGAGTACAGTTAAATAATGTAAAATCAACTTAACGATCGCTCCGACAACTCGACCTCACCCTTCCATATACCATCCGAGTTCCTATGTCAATCAAAAAGATTCTTTCCATAGCGCTGTTAATTTTCATCCCCATTTCCATCGCCGCTGAGTATTTGCACTGGGGTTCCCTCGCAGTTTTCATCACATCCGCTTTAGGCATTATACCTCTGGCTATTTGGTTGAGCACCGCAACAGAAGAAGTGGCGATCGTTACAGGCCCCTCCATAGGCGGCTTATTAAATGCAGTCTTCGGCAATGCTACGGAATTAATTATTGCAATAGTTGCTCTGAAAGCTGGCTTAATTGACATTGTGAAAGCCAGCATAACCGGTACAATTATCAGCAACTTGCTCTTAGTCATGGGATTTTCCATGCTGTTAGGAGGAATCCGCTACAAAGAACAGGAGTTTAAGCCAATAATCGCGCGGGTAAACGGTTCCACAATGACTCTAGCAGTGATTGCAATCCTGCTGCCGACAATGGTAATTTACACCTCCAATGGAGTAGAACCCGCAGCCATTCAGAATCTTTCCTTAATAACTGCGATCGTCCTAATTGCAGTTTACGCTCTAACTCTGCTATTTTCATTAAAAACTCACAGCTATCTTTACGATGTTGGGTTACTCGAACTAGAGTCAGAAAATCCTCAAAATACCAAAGAGGAATCTACGACCCACAAACCGAATTTGTGGCTGTGGATAGGAGTGCTAGTTGCCTCAACTGTTGCCGTTGCTTTTGAATCAGAAATTTTCGTTGGTGTTGTGGAAGAAACTACCAAAGGATTGGGATTGACGCCGCTGTTTACAGGGGTAATTCTGTTGCCGATTGTTGGCGGCGCAGCCGAATATGTAACTGCGGTGGGAGTTGCGATGAAAAACAATATGGATTTGTCAGTTTCTGTCGCGATGGGTTCGAGTTTGCTAGTTGCTTTGCTGGTAGCGCCGGTGTTGGTGATTATCGGATTGGTGATTCACCAGCCGATGGATTTAAACTTCAATCCATTTGAAGTAGTTGCAGTTGCCATTGCCGTGACAATTGCTAATCTAATTAGTCTCGACGGCCGCTCGAATTGGCTCGAAGGAGTGCTGCTTTTAGCAACATACACCGTCTTAGGAGCCGCATTTTACTTTCACCCGATTACTTAAACCAATAATTTTGTTGGAGGGGCACTCTCCTGTGGTTGCCCCTTTTCACCGGAAAATAACTTCTCTTTGTTCTTGTTTGTTATTGCTCTGTCTCTTCAGCCGTTAATTAAAGCAAATAATTTGATGACAGAAAGTAGCTACGGACAGCGACACTGTTGAACAGGAAAACACTCTCGTCTGCAACTTCTTTTTCTGCCTTTACGGTCGCGACAATCAGCAGTATCCCGACATTCGACCTTATCTTCACAAATTTGCTGACGGGGAAAAGTACCTAAGTTTTGTATAGAAACTTCAGCAGTAAGCGCACCCTGTTCTATAACTTGGTCATTTTCTTTAATTTCATAGAGAAACTTATTTTCTCCCTCTAAAACCGAAAAAGTTCTTGTTTTGTGACTGTTACCCAACTTAAATCCAAAATCCTCGGAAAACTCACCTTTGTCGTAACCTCTGTCTGTGTAAGGATATGGGTTAGTTTCCATTCCCTCAGTCACATTTTTAATTATCACCCTCCTGTTAGGGCCGGGGGGAGTCTTGCTGGAAACAAATCGAGCGCTTTGCGAATCAGGAGAGAAGACAGTACCTGCACATGAACCTACATATTCAATGCGCTTAAATTGAATCAAATTAATATTAAAAGTGTTTTCGTTTTTGACCCTAAATTGTGCTTCGCCAGTCTGCTGAGCGCTGACTGTAAAAGCTGCTATTGTCAAAAAAATTGCTCCCATAAAAATAGCTAGAAATTTGATTTGTTGCCTCCCCGTAAGAAATTTGGCGTGTTCCATCTCTCTCTACCTCTAATGTGAATAGATAGCATTTTGTTTAGGAGTTATTTTAACTTGCGATCTGAGGTGTTGTCAAAGTAGATCGAATAGGTTTCTAGTGAGGGCTTGAGTCTTGGATCCTGAGTTGCCAAAAGAAGGACGGAAGTCATGAGTGCGAACTTTATAATGTCAGCAAGGGAGTCCTGACTCCTAAATTAACTACCAAGTTACTCGATCGCGCCATCTCTCTAAAATCTTGTCCCCAACTCCCTGTACCCGTCCCACATCCTCCAAAGAAGTGAAAGGTTGCTGTTGTCGCGCTGCAATAATTCTCTCAGCTAACTTCGGGCCTACCCCTGGTAAAGTTTCTAATTCTTCCTGAGTCGCTGCATTTAAATTAACTAATTTTTTACCCGCAGCAATTTCAGGTTTAGCACTCGGAGATTTTGATGCTGCTTGTAGTGAATCGCACTCTTTTTTCTTAGCATCAATTCTCTGTTTAATTCGGGCGGGAATTCCCAAGATTGCACCTTTGTAAAGCCGATCGAACTCCCGCTCAAAATGGGCCGCAACTGTGGGACTCTCGATCGCCAGCAGCGTCTCGTCATTCCCGTGATTTGCAGCCTCACTCCAGTTGTGAGAACCTGTAAGCACCGTTTTGCCGTCCACAACGCCGAATTTGTGGTGCAGGCGATCGCCCATGGGTAACAGCGGCACTCCCACCGCAGTCAGCGGCTTTCTCCAAGGGCGGTTGTCAGTTTCTAACCCGCAATCTTGCATCAAAGTCGCCCCCATCATATCTAAACCTTCACTGTAAGAGCGATAAATAAAGTTAGAGTCAATTAAAGCTCGCACCGCCACTCCTCGCCCAGCTTCAATTTCCAAAGTATTTGACAACCGCTGAGCCGAAAATACAAACAGGGCCAAATCAACCGACTTTTTCGCACTACCCAAAGTTCGATTTATCAAACCGTTGGCGCTTTTTTCCCAAGGCAAAGTCGCAGCCGTCGGCGAAAATTGCACCCCAACTGTCGAATTCCCTACTCTTACTTTTTGCACTTGACGAAACGGCTTTTTGATGCCAAACTTGCTGTCCGGTTTGCCTTTGGGCCCGTCGCCCTACATAATGTTAAATTCTTGAGTAAATAGTTTCGCTACTTGAGCATTTTCAATTTTCAGCAAATTGTTCGCATTGCCGCGACTTGCTGGTGTCTTGAAATCGCCATGTATATCGCTTGTGGTAAAATTAGCAGAAGTGACGATTACGGTTTTGCCATCAATTACCACAAATTTGTGGTGCATCAAACCGCTGCCTTTACTGCCGTCAGCAGTATCATCAATTACAGGAATACCCGCATCCTTGACAATTACCAAAGCATCATTTTGCTTGATTTCCTCGGCACTCAATTTACCGTCTTTATTGCGATCGGCAAGTTGCACAAATTCGCTATAACGATCGCGCTCTCTTTCCGGTAATTTCGCTAACTCCTGAGCTGTAAAATCGCTCCAAGGGCGACTATAGATATGTTCGACAATTAATCTCACTTTAATTCCCGATCGCTGTCGATCGGCCAAAACCCTCGCAATACTGGGCAAGCGAAACTCCTGAACTGCTAAATCTACCGTCGATCCAGCACTGGCGATCGCAACAGCGATCGAGTTTTCTAAATCATCCCCAGGTCTAGTTTGCTGGCGGTAAGGCTCTGTATAACTCGAAGCGATCGACTGATTGAAGTATACTTGCAACAAGGGGTCTTGAGGCAATGGAGCCAGACTGAGAGGTAAATTCTGCACGTCTTGCTTTGTTTGTCCGCAGCCCGCCAGATTGAGCGCCACCAGCCCAGCACAACAGAAACCGAGTAAATGATAATACAATACAGTCACAAAATTTTAAAAAATATAGAGGTTATTAGCCTTCCCACAGTTCAAATCTATTGGATCAAGTAAAGTTACAACCTATTAAATTTATGCAAGGGAATAGATTTTACGTCTTGTAGAACTGCCTCGATGCCGGAAGCATCACTGGTAGGGTAGCAGCATTCAGGGGCGTGGGTCAAACCCTATACCGCTGCTTTATGGCTAAAAGAAAAAGAATTTTTCCGTGCGGTCACAAAGGATATGGTAAAGCGTGTCATCGCTGCACGCAAGAGTTGGTGGCGCAGCAGCATTACGTTGAAGTCCTGACACAAAAACAAACCAAAAAACAAGAGAGGGAAGCATCATTTGCTAGAGATATCATCGATCTCAGAGGTCTGCCAGACCACGTAGTTACTAAAGCCCGCGCAATTATAGCAGCTTTGGGCGAAAATAAGAATTACAGAGATTTCGGCGGCAAACGCCTGCGTCACAACCGTTTGATAATCAGTATTCCTGTAACTCGCAACTACAGAATGCTTTGTGAAGATTGCGGCACTTTCTTAATTCCCCAAAAAGTTTTGTCGCACGAAGATTACAACGTCTGCAAACCAGGAAGTTAGTTATTGGTTATTGGTTATTGGTAGCCACTCACAGCAGTCAACAGTCAACATTCAACATTCATTAATTAGTTATTATGCAAATTTACCTCGACTATAGTGCCACAACACCCGCACGCCCAGAAGCGATTCAAGCCATGCAAAAATCCCTGACTCAGCAGTGGGGTAATCCTTCCAGCTTGCACGAGTGGGGACAAAGGGCGGCGACAGCTTTAGAATTAGCAAGAATGCAGGTTGCTAGCTTGATTAACGCGCTACCGGAATCGATGATTTTTACGAGTGGCGGCACTGAAGCGGACAATTTGGCAATTATGGGAATTGCCCGTCTTTATACAAAGCCGCAGCATATTATTATCTCCAGCGTAGAGCATTCCGCAGTAGCAGAACCGGCGCGAGAACTCGAACAGTTGGGATGGGAAGTGACGCGCCTACCGGTGGATAAATTTGGGCGAATTCACCCTTTGGATTTGCAAGAGTCGCTGCGCTCAAATACAGTGTTAATTTCAATCATTTACGGACAAAGCGAAGTTGGGACGCTGCAACCAATAGAGGCCTTGGGACAAATTGCGCGCGATCGCAATATCATGTTTCATACCGATGCAGTTCAAGTTGCCGGCAAGCTGCCAATAGACGTGCAGAAACTGCCCGTAGATTTGCTTTCCCTTTCCAGTCACAAACTTTACGGGCCGCAAGGTGCGGGGGCGCTTTACGTGCGTCCGGGAGTAGAATTAGTGCCAATGTTAGGCGGTGGCGGCCAAGAATTGAAAATGCGTTCCGGGACGCAAGCGCTGCCGGCAATCGTCGGTTTTGGGGTGGCGGCGGAGTTAGCATTGCAGGAAATAGATGTGGAAACGCCGAGGTTAATTGCATTGCGCGATCGACTTTTTGACCGATTATCCCACGTACCCAGTTTAGTACCAACTGGCGATCGATATTACCGACTGCCCCACCACGTCAGTTTTTGCATCGTCTCGCCATCCTGTCGCCCTTACCAAAAGAGAGACACAGAGCAAATCACAGGCAAAACTATGGTGAGACAGTTAAATTTAGCCGGAATTGGCATTAGTTCCGGTGCCGCTTGTAGCAGCGGCAAACTAACTCCCAGTCCAATATTATTAGCAATGGGATATGACGAAATCGGCGCCGTTGGTGGAATTCGCTTGACTCTAGGACGAGAAACCACAGAAGCTGATATTGATTGGACAGTAATTGCGATCGAGCAAATTTTGGATAGATTAATGCCCAAGGTAGCATTGTGTAGGAATTAAAAAACTGGGCGGTTGAAGATTGGGCGGTTGGAAAACGCCGTCTTGTCTTCAGTCCGCTTGGCACGGATATCGTTTGTGTAGAAGCGGTTTCAACCGCCGTCTGCATCTCGTACAACAAGCCCCAAAACCCACAACCATGCTACAATAAACCCGATATTATTCACAACTCCCCATAATGGAAGAAAGCCGCGCCCAAGCCTACCTAGAACTAATTCACACCCTGCTGAATTGCCCCAACGGCGAAGAACCGCAGATATTACAAGATAACTCAGAATTGTTGGATGTCCACTTTCTGGAAACTTGCGAGTTGGTAGCAGAAAAAATGGCCCAGCAAGGAGGACAAAACGGCGCTAATTTCCTGCGGAATCTGATCGCTCAGCTAGCACAATTAATCGAGATAAACGATGGCGATAACTCCGAAGGTGAAAATCCCCAAGAGTATGCAAACTTTATTCTAGAATTATTGCAAGCAGAAGATGATAGCAATAGCAATACAGCAGTAATTCACTCCATGCTAGCTGAACGAAAACATCTCCTCAATGCTCGTTTTTCGGATATTTTAGAGCAAGTAGTCGAGAGGTTAGTTGGTGGAGAAAATGCAAAAACTATTGATTCAATTGTCAGCCTCGTTGAAGACTTGAGCATTAATATTAGTAATTTTTCCGGTGGGAATAAAGCGGATAATATTGAAATTGCCCTTGCTGCTTATCAAGTTGTTTTAAATAATCGGCAACCCGGAAGCGAAAAGTTTGCTCAAACTCAAAACAACTTAGCTGCTGCCTACATTACCAGAATAAAGGGCTCGCGGGCCGAAAATGTGGAAATGGCGATCGCCCTTTATGGCGCTGCTTTAACAGTCTATACCCTTGAGGCTTTCCCGGAAGATTGGGCAATGGCTCAAAATAACCTAGCTGCTGCTTACGCCAACAGAATCAACGGTTCGCGGGCGGAAAATATCGATCGCGCGATCGCATTTTTTGACGCTGCTTTAACTGTTCGTACCCGCGAACTGTTTCCTGAAGATTGGGCAATGATTCAATATAACCTAGGTAATGCCTATTATGACAGAATCAACGGTTCGCGGGATGAAAATCTCGAAAAGGCGCGATCGTTTTATGAAGCAGCATTAACAGTATATACCCGCGAGCATTTCCCTGAATATTGGGCAATGATTAAAAAGAAGCTGGCTAATGCCTAAAGTGATGCAGCTTTAACAATCTCAGAAACGGGGTTTTTTCCGATATCTTCGCCTCCAATTAAATATCTTCGCAAAAACCGGGTTTCTCGCCACCGCGCACCATCTCAGAAACCGGGTTTTTTCCGATATCTTCGCCTCTCACCAATAATTCTCGCAAATACCCGGTTTCTCGCCATTTGGAGAATTGGAAAACGGTCGATCGCTCCCTAGCCTCTTTTGCCATAATTAGGCTAAAATAAATTCACTCGAATTATTAGTTTGTCATACCATTAATTGTGTAGGGGCGGGTTCGCCAACCATCTCTAATGAGTACCAACAATTGAAATAAACCCGCCCCCTCCCAAGGACAAATTCCCGTGAAGCGAAGCTATCCCGTAGGGAATCGCATTTTCGGGAAAACCGGAAAACGGGCGATCGCATTTGTAGGAAAATTGGAAACAAGCGATCGAATTTCTTCGGTGGGTGGGGGCGGGTTTATGGGGATTATTTGTGGGTATTAAATATGGTTGGCGAACTCGCCCCTACAGCAATTATGCAAACGCTATTAACTATTAACTATAACCTATGAATGAAAACCGCGCTCGAGTTTACTCCGAAGGTGAAGATTCCCAAGAATATGCAGAATTTATCCTAGAATTATTTCAAGCAGAACAAGATAGCGATAGCGATATTAAAGTAATTTACCCGATACTAAAACAACGGCAACATCTCCTCAATGCCCGTTTTGCCGAGACTTTAAAGCAAGTAGCCCAGAATTTAATTGCGGAACATCCAGAAACAATTAAGTTAATTGTCGCGATCATTGGAAATTTGAGTATTGATATTAGTGATTTTCCGCTTGGCAGTAGAGCGAATAATATTGAAATTGCCATTACTGGTTATCAAATAGTTTTAAAAAATCTGCAACCGGGAAGCGAAATGTTTGCTCAAACTCAAAATAACCTAGCTACTGCCTACAGTGACAGAATAAACGGTTCGCGGGCAGAAAATCTGGAACGGGCGATCGAGTTTTATCAGGCTGCTTTAACCGTTCGTACCCTTGAGGATTTCCCTGAAAAATGGGCAATGACTCAAAATAACCTAGCTACTGCCTACAGTAACAGGATAAACGGTTCGCGGGCAGAAAATCTGGAACGGGCGATCGAGTTTTTTCAGGCTGCTTTAAAAGTCTATACCCTTGAGGCTTTCCCTGAAAAATGGGCAGGGACTCAAAATAACCTAGCTATTGCCTACCTTTACAGAATAAACGGTTCGCGGGCAGAAAATCTGGAACGGGCGATCGCATATTAGACTCCTTACACAATTGTCTAGCATCCCATAATCCCTTTAATCTGTTCTACAAGCTGTGACACCAATCCCAAGGAAATACCAGCAGCCCCTAACTGTGCTGCTATTGTAGCCGCTATGGATTCAAGTGTTGCACCAGTCATAATCATCTCTACGATTGTGCTTGCCATAAATACCATTGTATTGGATTAGGATTGTTGCATAGTGTCGCGAATAAACCTAGTCCTGTCAAGTTATTAACTTGTAACAAAGGTAAAAAAATAGTCATTTTGAATGTCCACCAAACATTATCTATTCAATATGATAGTATCTAGCCTCCAAGTTTAGCAACCCTACTTAACTAGCACCAGGGCAATCGTCGCCCACCCCGCCGAGTCTACCGAAAATTCCCCCAAAAAACTCTATCGCACTTTATAACGCGGCTTTAACAGTCTATACCCTTGAGGATTTCTCGCTGAAGAACTTACTAACCTTAAATAACCTGGGCGGGGCTTATCTGGCAAAACTAGACCACATCTACCGAGAAAAACCAGAAGACACAAACCAAAGAGCCCAAACTAAGCGGTTGAAACCGCCTCTACACAAACTGTCATCCACTCCAAGCGGACAAGCGAGATAATTCAGAAGTGTTGAAATCCTCGATCGAGCTTTAATATAGCATCAGGGTAAATGCCGCTGCTATCAGTCAACCAGATATCGGTGCTATCCGTAGCGATTCCCACAATATCCGCACCATTACCAATTTTTTCCACTAATAACTCAGCATTTGCGATCGGCAAAAACAGCACTAACTCGAAGTCTTCTCCCCCGTACAATGCCCAATCTAAAGCTTTTTCGGTTGATACAATTTCGCTGAAAATATCGGGAATTGGTATTTTCGGGCGATCGACTTTTGCGCCAACACCGCTAGCCCGACAAATTTGAATAATCGCATCAGCTAAACCGTCGCTGCTGTCCATTCCGGCGATGGAAAACTCACCCGCAGAATCTAAAATCTCCCAAACAACCGGCAAAACATCCAGCCTCGGTTTAGGGCGCTGGTGAGCGAGAATTAAAGAAGCCCGATCGACCTTTTCCAGATTTTGCCCGAATTCTGGATTTAACAGCAATTCTAATCCCGCGCGGGAGGCTCCGTGAACCCCTGTAGCGACAATCGCCCAGCCCGATCGCGCGTTTGACCGACTAATGGTACGATCGCACTCAACTTGTCCGAAAGCAGTAATCGCCACAGTCACCACCGGCGATCGCACAACATCGCCACCGACGATCGGCGTATGATATTCTTGCAAGCAAGCCGTCATCCCCCGATAAAACTCTTCAACCCACTCCACAGCCGTATCCGCCGCCACAGCGAGGGCTACAGTCACCGCCAGAGGCTTTGCTCCCATAGCCGCCAGATCTGACAAATTTGCCGCTGCGGCGCGCCATCCTGCGTAATAAGGCCCCGTAGTGCGATCGCTAAAATGCACTCCATCCACCAGCATATCTGTAGTGATAGCGAGAGATTGGTTGGGATTTGTAGCCATGACAGCGCAATCATCACCCACTATCTCTGGGGGGCAGAATTTTTGCAATATTCTTAAAAGACCTTGTTCACCGATATCTTTAACTTTCATAATTTGGAATTAGTCGATCGCACTTTCTCAATTCACCATTCCTTACCCGAACTCGGCGGCAAGCGCAACCTAGGAAACCTATAAAAAGTATCCCCTTCATCATCTACCTCTAACACCGCCGAAAAAATCTTCACTTGCCGAGTTAAATACTGCTGAGCAACTTCTGCCTCAACCCTAGCATTAGCTGCCAGTTGAATCAACGAAATTTGACTGTTTTGAGTTTCCAACAACTCATAAAAAGCCTCATCCAACCGCTGTTTTTGCTTGCTCTCATTCACACTTTTGACAATCAGCAATCCTGTGAATCCGCCCAAACCTATTACCAATAAAAATTGTAAAATAGCCATATTCTAGACTTAATTCCTAATTTCAATAACGAAACTATAAAAATTATCTCTTTTTCGCGCCCGCTGAGGCGGGATTTATCTGTGCAGAAGCGATTTCAATCTCTTTCACCACCATCTAGAAACGATTTAAATCGCAGTCACTCTTGATTTTTTAGCCCGCACAGGCGGGCTTTGTTGGTGTAAAAGCGATTTCAATCGCCGTCACTTTTGACAAGCAGCGATTTCAATCGCCGTCATTAATTAAACTTGAGGTCGCACCAAATTTTCGATTCCTTTAACTACCTTAGCAGATACAATCTTGTCTCCCTGCTTCAGTTGCTCCAAAACTTCTTTTCCTTCAATCATGTAACCAAAAACAGCATAGCGGCCGTCCAACAAATTCAGACCTGCGGGCGTGAGTTCAGGCTCAAACAAGAAAAAGAAAAACTGAGAAGAAGCGCTATCAGGGTCAGTTTCTGTACGGGCCATAGCCACAGTACCAAAAGCAGAAAAAGGCAAAACAGGCTCGTCGCGATAACGTCCCGCATCTTCTAGAGTAATCCCGTAAATAGGTTCTTTTTCGTCCCTAACGAGCACTTCTAGCGGCACATTCCGGTATTTGCCAGTAGTTGGGTCAATAAAACCGACTTCCTTGCCTTCGGGGTCTCCCGTTTGCAAAACGTAGGATTCTTCCGATCGAATAAACGGCAAACCGTCATAAAAACCTCGATCGACCAAATCCACAAAATTACCAGCCGTAACCGGGGCGCTGTAGCCGTCAACCACAACAGTAATTTCCCCTTTTTCAGTTTGTACAGCCACAGTAGCGCGCCCTTTTAGTTGAGGCAGATTAGCATACTTGGCAGGCACTTCAAACGGAAACTTTGTTACCATCAATTCTTCGATTTCGCCTACCGAACCTAAGATTGTGGCTTTCAAGTCAATCACTTTGTCCCTGTCTTTAGCCTCAACAGCCTTTTCCAGTTGAGCAACTTTCTCCTTGACTCCTGCAACTAGCGCCTCAGCTTCCGGCTTTTTGGCGTCGGGAATACTCTCTAAAAGGTCAGATTCCCGAAGGTTGAGAATCCTGGAAGCCTTGCTGACATCACTGCTAATGGGCCCCCAACGTTTAGACCGTATGTGGTTGCCAATGTCTTCGAGACTGATTTGCAACTCTCGCACAGTCTGATTGTCAATAGGTAAAGCGTAGCGCAGCAGCGCCCGGCCGTCCGTAATCGCATTCCCAGCAGGCATACTGCTGCTGGGGCGTTTGGCATGGGAAACTGAACTGAAACTCAGGGAGAGAGTGAACAGCAAGAGCGCTAAAGCGATGGTTTTGCCCCAGCGCTTGCACGTATCGATCGAGAAATTAGGCCAATGCAACATAACTTTAACTTTTATTGCCTCTCTTATCTTCCCACAGCGCTGTCGGCCTTCTATCCCTCAAATGCCGTACACTGCTCGCGGTAGAACTTCCTTCCCTTGAGAGCTTTTTAGCTTTCAGTACAGCACTTGCTCCCTTTGAACGGTAAAATAAAATGCCAATTGCTTTTTGATGCCGTCAGCTAGACTGCGGCTTTAACCTGACCCGCTCACAAACGGATACAATCCCCAGACTCCTGTCGTGGAGAGATCAAAATTTTAGACCAAGGTTCAATCTCCCCAATTCATCTGTGGAGTAAATCTAAAATCTAAAATCTAAAATCTAAAATCGACTGACTGTAGTTCCCCCGTGCCCCCAAGGCGACGGGATTGCCCGCAAAAATTTATATGATATCCAGTAACGACTTTCGACCAGGTGTTTCAATTGAATGGAATAACGGCGTGTGGCGGGTTATCGAATTCCTCCACGTCAAGCCAGGAAAAGGCTCGGCTTTCGTGCGGACAAAATTAAAAAACGTCCAAACCGGAAACGTAGTAGAACAAACCTTCCGGGCGGGCGAGACTATGCCTCAAGCCAACCTGGAAAAGAGCGTGATGCAGCATACCTATAAAGAGGGCGACGATTTCGTCTTTATGGATATGGAAACTTACGAGGAAAGTCGCCTCAATGCTAAGCAAATAGGCGATCGTGTCAAGTACCTCAATGAAGGGATGGAAGTCAGCATCCTGCGCTGGAACGACCAAATCATGGAAGTGGAACTGCCCAACTCTGTCGTCTTGGAAGTGATACAAACCGATCCCGGAGTCAAAGGAGATACTGCCACCGGTGGCAGTAAACCCGCCGTCCTCTCCACCGGGGCTCAGATTATGGTGCCTCTATTTATTTCCATTGGAGAACGGATTCGGATAGATACTCGTGAAGACAAGTACCTCGGTCGAGAGTAGAAACGAGGGAGGGAAAGGGAGTTTTTAGTTTTTAGTTCTGAGTTATGAGTTAAAGAAGTCCAAATTCAATACTCATCGCT
Source organism: Microcoleus sp. Pol1C5 (assembly GCF_036701115.1). Taxonomy (NCBI): domain Bacteria; kingdom Bacillati; phylum Cyanobacteriota; class Cyanophyceae; order Oscillatoriales; family Microcoleaceae; genus Microcoleus; species Microcoleus sp. Pol1C5. Next base: position 67,676 of record NZ_JAUBQE010000047.1, read on the forward strand.
CACAGCTTAAAAACTATCCCTTTTGCCTCCAAAGTCGTTGATGCTCCTAGCTTCGCCTGGTTCTTAATTTTCAATTTTCAATTTTCAATTTTCAATTCTCAATTACCCTTGAATCTGCTGTGCAACTAGACTTAAACCAGCTTTGTGACTTGCTAACTGTATTAGACAAAACTGGCATTTCGGAACTGACTTTAAAAAGTGGGGATATTGAACTGACAGTACGCAAAGGCAGTCTGGCAAGTTCACCAGGCGCCTCTGCTGCTCTCCCTGCTGCCGTGGCGACTGTCGCTCCGAGCGCGTTGGCCGCTGTTGCTAGCCCCACATTAGCGTCACCTCCTGCTGTTGACCAAAACTTAGCAGCGGAGCTGGCTGCCCCTGTACCCGTCGCCCCTGTCGCCGTACCTGCTGCCGTACCTGCTTCTGTCGATACGAAATGGGTGCCAATTATCTCGCCGATGGTAGGAACCTTTTATCGCGCTGCAGCTCCTGACGAGCCACCTTTTGTCAATGTGGGCGATCGCATCAAGGTCAATCAGACAGTCTGTATTATCGAAGCGATGAAGCTGATGAACGAGATCGATGCTGATGAAGTCTCCGGTCAAGTGATGGAAATTTTAGTTCAAAATGGCGAACCTGTCGAATACGGTCAAGTGTTGATGCGAATTAATCCGGATTGAAGCATTACTTTATTGTTATGGACAGAATAAATGCTAATATTTCCCGATCACTTCTCTCCGGTGAGTTTGATGAAGTCATCCCAGCCTGTCCCGCAAGAGGTTGTGCAACAAGTTGCTGAGTATTTCAGTATTTTGAGCGAACCCATGCGTTTACGAATTTTGAACTTGCTTCGCGACGGCGAAAAATGCGTGCAAGAATTGGTGGAAGCTACTCAAACGAGTCAAGCCAATGTTTCTAAGCACCTAAAACTCATGCTCCAAGCTGGTATCCTCACTCGCCGGAGTGAAGGAACTTCAGCTTATTATAAGGTGCAGGACGAGTTAATTTTTGAGCTGTGTAATATGGTGTGCGATCGGCTTGCCAGCAGGATCGAACAGCAAGCCCTACACTTTCGGGCATTTAGCCTAACTACGAAGCACTGAAAATTAGTTGCCCGTTCTCTGCCCTCAGTCATGAGTCATCAGTTATCAATTCCTACGATCGGCCTTCAGACCGATGACTAATGGCTTGTAACTAATGACTCATAATTACTAAAGGGGAAAATTTTTGTCAAAACTTTGGCGGGTACTCGGCTGAGCCACCTCCAAACCTTCGCCGCCTAAAAGTTCTAAAGGCTTCCCTTCCACCGAAATCCAAACCTTGGTATTCGGTTGTAAACTCGTAGCGGTATAGATAACTTGCCCTAACCGGCCAGTCATCGAATTGCTCCCTCCCCCCGAAGTAAATTCGGCTGACAAATCGACATAAACTCCGTCATTCTTAACACTTAAACCCCTGAGTTTTGTCCCCTTAGGAATTTCGCTAGAAACAGTTCCATCCTTCGGCCCCGCCAACAAACTATTAAAAGCAGCTTGTAAAGCTGCATCAGGCTTGTCAGCTTGTTTGACAGCTACTTTCGTAGGAACTCCCTCAAATTTACCGCTGGCATCTTTAACCCAGTAGACTTGCACTGTCTGGACATCCGTCTGCGGCAAAGGCTTTGGCTGCGGCGACTTTGGGACTAGAGCCTGCGGCGTCTGAGCTTGGGGCGTCTGAACCTGTGGCGTCTGAACCTGTGGCGTCTGAACCTGTGGCACTTGTACAGGATTTGGAGGGGGTACGGGGATAACTACAGCAGGAGATTCCACAGGGCTTGGGGACAGCGGCGGAGCGGTAGTTTGAGCAGAAGACTGCGTACCTGCGGGGGTTGGCGAAAGGTTCGCGGTCCACCAGGCAATGCCCCCTCCTGCCAGTAAAGCCAACCCGCAAACACCAGCAATGACGGGTGTGGAGACGCGGCGTACTTCTTGTCCATCTTTCATAATACAAATTCTCCTTACAGATAGAGCGCTTGGGACGGTGAGGAGCGACTCCCGATCAGCTACATTTGTCTATGGTTAGATTCTGGAATTGACACAATTGCATTGCTGCTAGCGAACACTTTATAGCAAGCCCAACATATCCTGAATCCGACTATTGGAATCCTAGACCATAATATAAGATTTCGCCCGTGGAGTATGTCACAGTATCTCGATCGGCCTAGTGGCTCTGTTCTATAGTAATCATAAAAAATTAAAGAATAAAGGAAGAAAAAATAAGTAAAAAGGAAGAAGGAAAGCAACGAATGGATGTAACGGAGGTAAGGGGGTAACGGATTTAAGGGATAGAAGCAGGTCTCTAAAAATATTTTTATCCAAACAAAAAGCGCCCCTATTTCTAGGAGCGCTTTTTGTTAATCAAAAACTAAAACTTAGCCATTGATAGAAGGAGCAACCATTGCTACGGGAGTTGTTTCACCAGCAGCCAAATCAAGCGGGAAGTTGTGAGCATTGCGCTCGTGCATTACTTCCATACCCAAGTTAGCGCGGTTGATCACATCAGCCCAAGTATT
>NZ_JAUBQE010000048.1:0-68096 GCF_036701115.1 Microcoleus sp. Pol1C5
TGCACGATCTGTTCGATCGCCCTATCCCCTAAGCCTTGCTGTATAAACCTTTTAGCTAATTATTCAGCAAGCCCTACGTAGTTATGGTGAGTACAACTTGCCAAAAGCTCATGCAGGATTCGTTGCACGTAAACCCATTTTAGAGGGCAACTCGATCGCATAAGTGACTTGAGGGTTGATCGGCTTTTTCACTCTACCAAAAGCCAGATCGCCCTTCTCCCTCAAATCTCCCCATTCACCTGCATCTGATGCACCCTATCAGCCAATTATTACAAGCGTTTTTCGTCCAACTCGTCAATCGCCAGCATCCCGACAGAGATAATTTCTTTCAGCGTTAGTCAGGTTGCTAGCGCCTTTTTCTGCACAAGTTCCTTAATAATGGGGCTGGCTGCAATGGGGGCACTGGCTCTGGTCACAAAACTAACCGGAGATTAACAACTTCGATTAAATCGTAGCACTTTTAACCTGAGCTTTTAGCTGCGATGCAAATTGTTTAACCGCATTTTGACAATACCCAACACAATGTGAAGTCAATCAATCAGCAAATGGTGACTTATCTAAGAAATATTACAAAATCTACCGTAGGATAATTTGATGCTAAAGTTATCAAATGATGTGACGATTTATCGCTCTTTACCCTCGCCTTTTTACGATCGCACAGAGCTAAAGACTAAGTTTAGTTGAGATTAGACATAGGCTTCCTGCTTCTTAAGCCTATGTATCTGTAAATCACTTAGTGCTGAAGATTCAATTAACCATATTACCATCACAATTGGAAATTTTTCAATGAAACTCAGTAAATCTTTGGCAATGTTGTTGACATTAATTTGTATCACAGTCATAGTTGTGACTACTTTCAGATTAAGCCCTAGTTTGGCTCGTTCTACGCCGGCGATGTCAGCACAAGAATCAGCAGAAAAAGTAACTACAGATCTGATTGCACAAGGTTCTTCAGGAAGCTCTCTCTACACTAGGTTAGGAGGCTACAACGCGATCGCAAAGGTCATTGATGATTCAGCAATTTTCATATTCAATGACGCACTAATTGGTAAATATTTTATTGGCTTGGGCACAAACTCACAACAGAGGCTGCGTCAGTTGTTAGTGGATCAATTCTGCCAAGCAGCAGGGGGGCCTTGTGTTTATACAGGGCGGACTATGAAGCTTTCCCATAGTGGAATGGATGGAGGTCTGACGGACCGTGAATTTAATGCTTTTGCTAATGATATATCCCAAGCTCTCGATAAAAATAGGGTCAATCCACCAGATAAAGCCGAAGTGCTGGGATTTGTCAATAGTCTGAGAAGCAAGATTGTCGAAAAGTAATATGAAACACTCGAATCTCCTCCTGCTTTCGGTTGCATTTCTGCTACTGTCAGGAATGGTAACAGCCGACGCAGCCCGTGCAAAACCGTCAGAGCCAACCACCGAGATGAAAGTTCCAGTATCTCCAATGCCAAGGCAGTCTTCTGAGCGCTTTTCCATGCCTGCTATTTTTGCTCCACCCCAAGCTCAATCCAACGATCGACCTTTTTGTTTTTATCAGCGCTCCGATAGCACGATAGTTGATTTGAGCAGACTTTGTGGGGCTAAGAGCACCGAAACGGGTACAAATACTAGATGGGAAAACGCTCCTATTGAGGAGAAGAAGACCCCAATTTATTGGTAAAAAAACGAGAATTTGTTTCAGTAGACTAATTCCATAGGAGCGCCCTTGCCTTACTTTCCCAGAAGTGCGTGAAGCGTAGCTATCCCGTCGGAAATCGCCCTCATCGCGTCTCAAATTTCCCCATTCACCTGCATCTGATGCACCTTGTCAGCTAACTCTTGGCGGCTTTCCTTATCGAGTGCATCAATTGCCAGCATTCCCAAGTACACGACTTCCTTCTGAGTTAGTCTTGTCGCTTGGGCTTGTTTTTGAATGACTTCCTTAATCACGGAACTGACCGCGATCGCAGTATTAGTTTTTGCCACGAAGAATAATCAACTATTAATAACTTTCCTTGATGTTACCATCCTCATTTCGATTAAGTACAATAATGTTTGACTAACTACAGTTAATCATGCTATAGTGTAAAAAATACAAAAAAGCGATCGCCCCCGGTCTAGACAACTCAAGGCCGATCGACTATTCCTCTAAAACCTCAACCAAATCTTCAATCATCACATCAAAAGTCCGAGCTAACTTCCGCAGGCAAGTAAAGTCAACCATTGCCATTTCAGGACGACGAGCATAGCTTCTGACAGTGCTATAAATTACCCCGGAACGATCGGATACTTCCTTAAGCGTCCAGCCCTTCTCCGCCGCTAGTTCCCGAATTTTTAGCCTGACTAAACCCATGCTTGACAGTTGATGCAATTGCGTCGTAAAATTTTATATGTAAAGAGCGATCGCCCCCCGGCCTGGAAAACTAAAGGGCGATCACCTGTAAAACCATAGGAACAAACATTTTTTGTCCCATGCACTTAAATATCTAGAGATTTACTCTCTATCCAAAAGTGCATTTACCATATCCATAGGTCTACCAGCCATGATATCAGAAACTCCGGCAAAATCGCGGACGATCGCAGAATCCAGAATAATTCATAAATCGCCAATCCTTCATCCCCTGGCGAGATTCGTTACCGAAGAAACAGTCGCACTCCTGTTCAATATCGCAGCAGACGAGATTTACCGCATTGAATGGTGTCGCTACATGGTTTACGTGCACGCCAAAGGCATCAGCCGGTTTGTCAGCTACGCCGATTTTCCCCCTATTTTAGAAGTAAAGCCGATCGCACCTCAAGATTTTGGCAGATGGTACAAACGCTGGAAAAGCAAGCAAGCACCAGCATTTTGGACGAAATTCTACACGTACAAGTTCAAACAAGCTGTTTCAGTTGACAGCTTGCTGGAGTGGGGGCTCTTGGTAGCTACAGTTAAATCGGTCATTTCTGGGGCGGCGCTGCAACAGCTACGAGATGTTTATGCCCAAGAAAAAGATTTGATGGAGAAATTTTAAAGTGCGATCGCCCCGACGAGCAACTGCGAGAATGGGCAAAGGAAAAATTAAAATAAATGGCTAAGTGAGAAAATGGAGGTAGAAAATGGACAATCACCATGCCTAGAAAAATTCGCGAGTTAAAAGCTCAGATTACCCGTGAGGGCTTTATTTATTTGCCAAAACGCGGAAAAGGCAGCCATGAAAGATGGCAGCACCCTTTGATTGGGAAGACATTAACAATTCCAGGCAAAGACGGAGATGATGTGCCACGCTATTTAGAGAAGCAGTTGGCAATATTGTTAGCCGAACTCGACGAGTTAAAGGAGGAAGATTCATGAACCGATACAGTATGATCGTCCAATGGTCTGACGAGGATCAACTTTTCCTCGTGACAATTCCAGAGTTTGCCGAGCGCGTTGTCATGCCATGTACCCACGGCCAAACCCGCGAAGAAGCCATCCGACATGGCGAAGAAGTGCTCGAAATGTATCTAGAAGCTTGGCAGGAAGAAGGTGAACCCATCCCCGCACCTAGCATTCTTCAAATCGCCTAGAAAACCTCATCCTCGATTCCCAGCCACCATTCCCCCAGATTCATTAAATCTTTGTGAAGGTCAGTAAGTTCTGTCATATACTCTTCCGCAGAAATCTCCGATCGCCTTTCTTGCAATTTTTTCAGCCGCAGTTGCACCAACAGCCAAGGTTTGGAAATCCCGTCCTTTGCTTCGATATATTTGGCTAGCTCGTTGCTGTCCATAGTTATTGGTTATTTGTTATTGGTTAGATCGTTTCCGGTTGTATGGGAATAATTAAACCGCAGAGAACGCAGAGAACGCAGAGAAATCAGAGGAAAAGAAGAGAGAGAGGAATAATTATGATGCCAAGTAGCTTAATATTATAGGACTTTTGAAACGATTTAAAAAAGCTTTCATTTTTCCCAGTCGGTTTCAACCGACTTGAGCTTTGAGCCAGGGGTTTCAACCCCTGGCGGACTAACGGACTGGCGGACTTAGAAACTAAGATGCCTCCGACAAACATCCTTTACCTGTAATCCGAAGTCTGGATATTCTTGAGCTTCGCAGCATATTTCATACCGTATTCCGGGCGACAGAAGCGATCGATCTGAGCCTCAAAGAAAGCCCGATTTGCTTTCAAATGCTTTGGATTCGGGTCATCTAAAGGATACAAAAGAGCAGTCCGCAAAGCTTGAATCACCGCCGAAGTAACGCAGTACATCGATCGCTGAAATGTCACCCCAATTTGATTGAGGATATCATCTTCGCCGCGACAGCGCTGTTTGTAGAAATCCATCAAATAAGGCGGCAGGAAATGCAGCATATCTTGTGCTAGCAAAGTCGGCGGAATCCCCGCCGTACCTACGGGGAATTTGTCTGCATAAAGCACTCCGAAGTGGAAGTCTTTTTGGTCGTCAGGAACTTCCTTAGCCTGAGCGTTGTAAGATTTGGTGCCTCGGAATGGCGAAGTGCGATAAAATACAGCTTCCACGTAAGGTAACGCTGCTTCGTAAAGCCAAGTGAAACCCTTAGATTTGGGGATGATTTCGTAGGTTTCGCCGTCGATTTGAACGTGGTGGTAAATCGGACGACCGGCGATCGCAAATATGCCATTTACTAGGAAATCCATCGCCTGCGGGACTGTGGTAACTTTCCCTTCGTCGTACAAGTCGGAAACCTCAAAAAACACCGGCGCCATGACTTCCCAGAATAAACCGAGATTGCTGTAATAAGACATTTGGCGGCACTGTTCTAAAAACATTTCTGGAAATGCTTTGTGCAGTGCCAGCATGAACGGGTCTTTTTTGAAGTAAGCTTTAATTGCCCGATCGGCATTAGCCTTATATTCGTCACTGTCCAAATAAGGATCGAATTGATTGGTAGGCACGTACAAGCCCCGGTGCCAAAGCATTGACCTCATGCACTCTTCCGCAAATTCCATGTTAATGCGATCGTGCCACAAATGGTGAAAAAGCCGCGGCAATTTGCCTGTTTCTCCCTTCTCCATGAACTCCAAAAGTTCGGGGTGAACACTTCCAGTCCCGCGCCATATCCGCAAATCTGCACCGTCGCCTGCATAGTGATTTTGTAAATCTAAATACTCTTGGGGTAAAAAGTATTTAAAGAAGGGAAGTGGGTGCAAAAATACTCGTTCGGCGATGTAAAGCAAATCCCGCCAGTAAAAGTCCATCGGCACTGCGTAAGCTTTCCAAATAGCGATGATTTGCATCAGATTTTCCGGCGTATCTGGAATCATAGCGCCGCCAGCTTCCAGCCTGTGAATTACTTCCGCAAATTCGTGCTTGGAAGGAGGTAGTTTAGTTGCTGGTTTATTAGGGGTTTGTACCATTGTTTTTTCCTTTGATTGACTGAATCTAAATATTTTGAATTATTGCAAAAAGCTGCAATTCTTTAACTGGTTCTCCGGCTTTGCTTGGGAACCGATATCCATGCCTGAACTGGAAAATAGGAGGCTTAGCCTCCGGATTTGCGTTACCAGGCTCTGCCTGGTAACAAGTAGATTCTCTTAGTTAGCGTCGGGGGACTTTGTTTGTTGTATAGACGCGATGGAAATCGCCGAATGTTCAACGGGATAGCTAATAGCTACTTGGGCATTTCTGTCCGCCGGCAGAGTAGCAACGATTGCATTTGTAGTAGATTCGCTCCACTTGAGCAGCCAAGCAGGTTGAATTCCCAACACAAAAATGATGCCCGCCAAAACCAGCGCCGGCATATTTTCAGCAAACGTAACTGGAGGGTAGTAAGCCGTGGCATTATCCAACTTGCCGAAACAGGTGCGGTTGAGCAGAATTACAAAGTAAACTGCTGTTAACCCGGAGGCTAAAATGCACAGTAAGGTTGGAATTGGAAATGCTGAAAAACTACCTTGAAATACTAAAAATTCGGCAATAAAACCCACTAAACCGGGAATTCCGGCGCTTGCCATACCGCCCAAAACTAACAGGGAACTGGCAGTGGGTAAGCCCCGCATTGGGTTCATCAAACCGTTGAGTACATCCAAATCCCGCGTGCCAACTTTGGTTTCGATGATGCCTACCAAATAAAACAGCAAAGCTAAAATCAAGCCGTGGCTTACCATTTGCCCGACAGCACCGATTAAGGCGAGTTTCGTACCCGCCGCGCAGGCAACGAGGATGTAGCCCATGTGTCCGATCGAACTATAGGCTACCATGCGCTTAATATCTTTTTGGGCGATCGCGCTCAAAGCACCGTACATCACGCTCACAGTCCCGATAATCGCTAAAGCGGGAGCTATAATCGACCAAGTTTCGGGAAACATCTGCAAGCCGAACCGCACTAAACCGTAAGTTCCCAACTTCGCCAGAATCCCTCCCAGCAAAATTGCTGTTGCTGGCGAAGCTTCGACGTAAGCATCTGGTAGCCAAGTGTGCAATGGCACTAAAGGAATTTTAATTCCCAACCCAATTAGCACAATTGTTAGCAGGATCAATTGCGTGTTCAAGGGCAATTCTTGAGTGGTAATCGCAGTGTAATCGAAATTTAAAGACCCACTCAGCCAAGCAACACCCAAAAACCCCGCTAGAACTAAAAGTCCCGAAACAGCCGTGTAAATCAAAAACTTCATGGCAGCATATTCTCGCTGCTTTCCGCCCCAAATTGCAATCAACAGGTAAAAAGGAATTAATTCTACTTCGTAAAAAAGTACAAACAGCAGCAAATTTTGAGACATCAAAGCTCCGGCAATACCAGCATTGATCAGCAAAATCAAAGCATAGTAAAGCTGGGGTCGAGCCATCCCTTCGCCAGTGCCATAAATGACTAATAGCGTCAGCAAAGCACTTAAAACTAGCAGCGGCAAGGACAAGCCGTCAATGCCCAAATTGTAGCTCAAACCTAATTGTGGAATCCAGGGCAAATATTCTTGAAATTGCAGTCCCGGATTGGCTGGATCGAATTGAGTCAAAAGCCAGATATTCAAAAGGAAAATAGCTGCCGCAAAAGCCGAGGCTATTGAACGCAGACGCATCCCATTGATATTTCCGGGCAGGAACCCGACTACCGCAGCGCCCAACGCGGGCAACCAGAGCAAGGCACTAAGCATAATGTGTGAAGTGAAGAGTGAAGAGTGAACAATCAATTTTGCAGCCTCTTGTCTTTGATAATTTGAGAGTTTAGATGTTAAACTTTTTCCCAATTATCAATTCCAAATTTCATCACGACTCAGAAAGAATAGTGACTCTCCCCGTGTCTAAATCGTAGTATCCACCCACAACTTTCAGTTTATTCTCCGCAATTAACTTAGAGATAACTGGAGATGCTTTCAACTTGTTAGCTTGCATCACAACATTGGCTTTTGAGGCATTTTCTAGCTTGTCGCCTGCTTGGCTTTTTGAGTTTTCTACAGCAGGCTTAATTGCGTCGAGCAAACTGCCAATTTGACCGGGAACCTGAGCTCCTTTGATGGTTGCGTCTACCGCACCGCACCTTTTATGACCGACTACCACAAGCACTTTTGCTCCCAGTACCAGCGTGCCAAATTCCAGGCTGCCAATTTCTTCGGGGGTAGCAACATTTCCGGCCACGCGACAGACAAATAAATCTCCCAATCCCTGATCGAAGATAATCTCGGAAGGAAAGCGGGAATCTGCACAGCCGAGAATAGCAGCAAAGGGTTTTTGAGTTTTGGCAACTTCGGTGAGGCGCCCAAAGTCTTGGTGGGGATTTTGGCGTTTGCTGTCAACAAACCGTTTGTTTCCGTCCATTAACTGTTTCAGAGCTGCATCGGGAGTCAAGTCACTTTGAGCAATTGCCGGTTCGGGTGCAGCCAAATCAGCGCCTGCTCCTACTGCGAGTATCCCTGTACCAATAGCACCTGCGACAAATTTGAGGGAATTGCGCCGGGAAAGATTGAATTGTCTGTGGTCTGAGTTCATTTATGCTCCCTTATTTGAACGAGTTTGAAATCTTTGTTCAAGACTTCATGTTTTTAAGATTTTAGATGAAAACTGTCACCTAAAATCTTCAAGATTATATTTCTTTACCCGCCCACAATCAGCGACAAGCGAGCTAGAAGTGGCCAGCTTATGAGCAGTCCCAAAACTGCCACTCCGAACAGAATTGTCAAGGCGTAAAACTGAGTTTGACCGTTAACGTTGTATTTGAGGCTTTGCCCGCCAAAAACCGTTGCAAAACCGATTAAGTTCACAAATCCGTCCACAATATTGCGATCGAACCAAGAAATGATTTGGGAAACCAAACCAACTGCAAATATCACTGTCACGCGGTAAAGTTGGGCAGTGTAAAAGTCGTAAGCAAAAAAGTCTTGCAGGGCTTGAGAACCGATTCGCACAGGTTTTTCCCATTTCTCGTTTAGGTAAACAAATGCTCCTGCACCGATGCCGATCGCGGTTGACAAAACTAGCAGTCCAGTGGCGGTATAATTCAAACTTGCCCCAGGCAAGACCTGCCACGTCGCCAGCAAGTGCGGAACGTGCAAAGTAAAGCCCATTAAAACAGTCATCGGCAAGATAAAAGGCCAGTGAACTTCCGGCGAGCGTTCGGTCATTTGCTTTGGTTTGCCACCGAAAACTAACCCGAAGACGCGCACCAAGCCAAAAGCAGTGACGCCGTTTACAAACAGCACTATTCCTAACAAGAAAGGGTGAGTTTGCCAAAGCCCAGATGTGAAGTCTTCTAAAGCCCAGAAACAGCCGAAGGGTGGCAGTCCCACCAATCCAGCGCTACCGACAATAAACGATATCGCTGATATTGGCCGCTTTCCCCACAAACCGCCGAGAGCTCGGACATCCTGAGTGACGCTGTTCCAAACTACCGAACCGATGCTCATCACCAACAAACCCATTGCCAAGCTGTAGGCAAATATCAATGTCAGGGCTGTCTGGGCTTGTCCGGTGCCGACGGCGATAAATACTAAGCCCATGTAAGAGCTGACTATATAGGAAAGCGTGCGCTTGATGTCAATTTGGGCGATCGCAATTAATGAAGCACCAACCGCTGTCGCAGCGCCTACAATAATAGTTGTCTTCAGTCCGATCGGCGACAAAGCAATCACCGGTTGCAACTTAATCAATATCCAAGCACCAGTTTCCACAACTACGGTGTTCCGCAAAATCGTCGCCGGCAGCGGGCCTTCCATCGCCTCATCTAGCCACAGGTGCAAGGGAAACTGAGCACATTTACCCATCGGTCCGGCAATCAAAGCTAAAGTCAACAGCGTCGCTACAGTGGGGTCAAGCTTTGCAGTCTGGGCCCAAACAGCCAACTCGTCAAAATTCCAAGTTCCAGCCAGCGGCAGAATGGCGACTACTCCCATCAGCAGGAATAAGTCACCCACCCGCTTGGTTAAGAAAGCGTCGCGGGCTCCTGTCACCACCAAAGACTGATTGAACCACAGCCCGACTAGCAGGTAAGTACCCAAAGTCAGAACTTCCAAAATCATGTAGCTGAAGAACAGGGAATTGCACAGTACCAAGCCGCACATCCCAGCTTCAAACAGCCCCATCAGAGAAAAGAACCGAGCCCAGCCCCAGTCCATTTCCATGTAACCGAAAGCATAAATCTGCGCTAGCAAGTTCAGTCCGGTAATCAAAACTGTCGCCCCGACGGTGACAGCAGAGATTTCTACGGGAATAGTTAAGTCTAAACCTGCTACATTCAGCCAGGGAATCAACTGGTGTTGCGTAGGTTGGTTCCAGATAGCTGTCAGGGCGATGACGCCGTGTAAAAAAGCGAACAAGGTTAATATAGCGTTCACGTAACCGGATGGTCTTGGCCCCGTGCGGCGGGTAACTGCTGGAAACCACAGCATCGACAGAACTCCGCCGATGAGTGGATAGCAAGGTATAAACCAAACCGTCTGGAGTAAGATTTGAGCCATGGGCATTACCTGTAAAGGTTACAAAAATTTAAAAATCTGAGAATAATTTTGATCGCGCTGACGACAGCACTCAAAAGCCACAAGGCAGAAGTAAAGAAAATTTGGGAATTTGCCTCTGAGTTGGTTCCCGTCGTCAAACCGAGCGCTTCAGAATCGACTTATTAATTTTATATTAAGTATTGCATTAAATTTTCATATTTCTGATTCAGCATATTTATCTGTACCTATAAACTATACTTATACGTATATAGAGGGGCGGATTGCATACAAAGGAATATTTGTCGATCGCAAGTGCGATCGAACAATCATTAATTGTCTAAAATATTAAAACCGCTCAATGTCCCAAGCTGCTAAAGGAAGTTTCGCTTGGCGCTGTCCGATCGACCTTGCCCTAACATTCACTAGACCGATCGGCGTATTAAACAAATCTACCAGATCGGATCGGGCGATCCTCTTCGAGGGCTTCGCTAACACACTTTTGGCAGCAGCCACAGGCAATTCCTTGAACAGCCATCTAGCCAGCCGATAACAATATTCCCCTGTTGTGAATTCTCGCATCAAATCGACACCGTGGAGTTCGTGCAAATATTTATTAGATTCGCCGTACCGATACCATTGACTTTGCAACTGTTTTATTGTAGAACGGTGGCGGTGTCGGACGATCGCATTTTCCGCAAAATACATTTTATAGGATGTTTCCCGCAAAATCCGCCAACACAAGTCAGCATCGCCGCCACTGGTAAGGTAAGGGCGAAATAATCCTATTTGTTCTAAAACTAGCCTCCGTAAAGCTAAGTTGGCGGTTTGACCGTAGGGACAAAAAGGGTGAGCGAGAGTATGTTTTTGAGATAAAGTATTTTGGCGATCGGCGTGTTGTTCTAAAATAGTTTTACCGGGCAATGCGAGTATTTCCCCAGCGCTAATTCCTATTTCTAAGTCAACGAATGGCTTAACTAAATTTTCCAGCCAGTCAGATTCCGGGCGACAGTCTGCATCGGTAAATGCAATGATTTCGCCTGTGGAGGCGCGAATTCCTTGATTGCGGGTGGCGTAGGAACTTTGAATCTGATTTTCGGTGAGGTGGCGAATGGTTATTTTATCGAACTTAGCTGCAGTTTCGATGATTGCTGAAGTGCGATCGCGACTGTTGTTGTCTACTAATAGATATTCTACTCTGTGTGGCGGATAAGTTTGCGATCGCAGGCACTCAATTAAATCCGGCAAATCCCCCTCGCCGTTGTAAACTGGCACTACCACCGAAACTTGCGGGAAAAACACATCACTGTTCATTAAGTTCTTGTGGAACAGGCATCTTGCCTGTTGCTTCAGAAAAACAAGTTTTATACCAGTTTACCTTATTTAGCAATTTCTACTGCCGTTCCCTTCTGCACAAAATGATATAATTCCTCAACATCCTTATTTTCCAGCGAAACGCATCCCAAAGTCCAGTTCGATCGATATTTTATAATATTATCCGAATTAGCAGGAACGCCGTGAATCCCGACTTCGCTGCCTACACTGTCGCCCCACCTAACTGTACCATCTTGCTTAGCTTTTATATGTTTGCGCCAAGATTGTTTGGTTGGATAATCCAGCCACAGAAACTTTGACCAACTTTCGTGAGGGTACATATCTTTAATACTAAAAATACCTTCCGGCGTCCGCAAATCCCCTGCTTTTAATTTATCACCTGTGGGATTGCCACCAAATACTACAGGATAAGATTTTACTGGCTTTTTGCTATCGTATACAGTCAGCCTGTATTTTGATTTTTCAACTAGGATGGAAATTCTGTTTTTATCTAACTTATCTGGTTCGCCTAAAATTTGTATTAGCGGCTTGTCGTAGTTTAATAAATTATCGGGCGGGAATTGGGTATGCAAAATATTTAAATCATCAGCCGGACAGTTATTTAAGCAGAAAACGTCTAAAATGTAGGGAATTGGAACAGCATAACCCAGCCTAACGAGGTTCCAGTAAAAAACTGAGCTAGCAGCCAGCAAGAGAAGGCTTGTAGCAAAAATTCTCCCTATATTGCCCCTGATTTTTTTGATTTCCATTGCCTTAACTAGAAATATTATAGATTGTTCAGCGGTTGAAACTGCTATTTACTAGAGAAACGAAGTCCCTCTCTAAGAGACTAAGAAATGTGGAACAGCCCAAAAGCGTGTGGCTTGAGCCTTAAACAGGCAAGATGCCTGTTCCACAACTGCATTCAGTTATTGTGGAACAGGCATCTTGCCTGTGTCTTTCAAATAGTAGAAAATATCTCTTACATCCCCTGTGCAATCCGTCACGCAATCCGTTCTCAACTGTTTCCCGTCAACATCAGAATCATTAACACTAACGCCCCGTTAGTTAAATAAAAGATTCCCACAACCTGAGTTTCCAACCAGCCGCACAACTCTAAATGATGGTGCAGTGGAGCCATTCTTAACAGACGCTTGCCGATGCCATCAGGCCCTTTTGTAGCTTTGTAATAACCTACTTGAGCAATTACTGACAGCGTTTCTACAAAGAAAATCCCGCTGATAATTAATAATATCCAAAGGCTATTTGTTAATAAAGCTACCGCACCCAACGCACCGCCCAAAGCTAAAGCCCCTGTATCGCCCATAAACACACTGGCTGGATTGCGGTTGTGTGCTAAGAAACCGAAACAACTGCCGCTGATGCAAGCGCAAAAAATCATTAATTCTGGCGAAGTAGAGGCTACAGATGCACCTAATCCCAAAAGTGCGATCGCCCCCAAACCTCCCATCAAGCCGTCAACACCATCGGTAAGATTAGTAGCATTGCTTTCGGCAACTAGCACAAAACCAGCCAGAGGCCAGAATAGCAAACCTAATGGCAATACCCAACCGAAAGGCAAAGCAACATTCGTAGAAATTGCAGGTTGATGAAACATCAGCCACAGACAAAATAGAGCAGCAAAACTTATTTGCAAAGCCAATTTCATCCGAGGTGAAATACCTTTGTTCGACTTGCGTCGCAGAATTTGCCAGTCATCAATCCAGCCAATGAAACCGTAAGCTAAAGTTAAAGCGGATACGGCAACAACATCTGAGTTAAACTTAGACCAAAGTAAAGCGACTGCTACCCCTGCAGGTACAAAAAAGATGCCTCCCATTGTCGGGGTTCCCGCTTTTTTCAAATGTGCTTGGGGGCCGTCTTCGCGAATTATTTGTCCAGCTTTTAGTTGCTGGAGTAGGGGAACAACTGCATAGCCCAACCCCGACGCAACTAAAGCACAAACAACTAGCGGCATAAATAGCGATGCAGGTAAATTCAAAAATCTATCCGCTGCTACATCTAAACCGATCGCTACAATGCCGAGTCCCAAACCCAGCAGCAGGAATAAATTCTTGCCTGTAAGTTTGAAAGGTAGACTAAAAGGGATTTTCTCATCCACAAAGTTATCCATAACACTCCTCACCACACACTATTTGAGAATAAGCAATTGACAATGGGGGAATAGGGTGCGATACAGGAGATTGAGAAATCTCTTAGTTTTTCTTCCCTGTTTCCGGTTGATTTCTTCACCCTTCTACCCGTTATTCTTCGCCTACACTCACATCCTCTTCTACTTCCTCTTCTAAATCATCGTAAGGACTGTCGTCAACTGCCATAAGTTCAGAAATTTCTTCTTCGTGCAGATAGTCGGGTTCTTGGACATCCCTTGCTAACAGGCGATTGTTAGATTCCAACCAGTCTAAAAGAGAAGATTGCTGTTTTAATGGAATTACATCCGCAGGTAAGTGGCGAGGAATTTGACGCAGAGATGGGTTGTACATGATTATCGGTTTTTAAAGACAAAGACGCGATCGAGTGAGGTAACGTTTTGCCGACGAACTGCTCCTTTGATCAAGCACTTGCAAATCGGGCATTTAGCAAGGCTAAAGCATTATACCACAGGCACTGTTTGGTTCCGGATCGGATAAGATGGGAGACCCAAAAGGCGATCGCCCCCAAGCATCGGCCTCAGAATAACACTAAAATCCGCTCTTGCCAATCCTTCTTTAGCCGTAAGCATTGTAATCTAAGACGATCGTCTTTAAGAGATCGCGAGACACGCGGCGATCCTATATCTGCAAGCTACCCTAACGGCAAGGGGTTGATTCACAACAGTCTCCTGGTTTTCATCAAAGCCTGAACCCGAATGCCCTCTGGCTTCTTCAGTCAACTCTCAAGCAATAAATCTCAGAATGGATATAACGGCAGCGGTTTTATACAACAAAGAGGGATACCACACCGGAGGGCAAAAACTTCTGGGGCGTCATTCAGCCGGAGAAGGATTTCTCAAAAGCTTAGTCCAACACGGAACCGCTGACTCTCTCTATTGTTGCGCCGATAACGCAACAACCTTTAAGGAGTTTTGTTCGCACATCCAACCTTGGCTGCAAAAACCTCGGAAAGTTCGCTGGATTCCGATGGAACGACCGGATTTGCTATCTCAACCAGGCACAATTTACCGACCCGATCCGGTTCTGTCGCAGATGGCGTGGGCGCGCAGATTTGTCGATCAGCGGGCCTACAGCGTTTGCGGCGTTACTCACACGATCGGTACAAAATACATCATGGGGGCGATCGGCGATTTGATAACCGCACCCATGCAGCCTTGGGACGCCCTGATCTGCACCTCTACAGCCGTGAAAACAGCAGTAGAAGGAGTTATGAGGGAGTGGTCTGAATATTTAGCCCAGCGCAACGGCGGTAAACCGGAAATTTTGGTTAAATTCCCCGTTATTCCCCTAGGAGTCGATTGCAGCGCGTTTCCGCAGGGTGTGGAAGCAGTTAAAAGTCGCCGCCAACTTCGACAAGAACTCGGCATTTCTCCCGAAGATATTGTTGTGTTATTTGTCGGTCGATTGACTTTTTCTGCAAAAGGTCATCCGGTACCCATGTACATCGCCCTAGAACGGGCATCACAACAGACAAAGGCCAAGATCCACT
The DNA here is from genome assembly GCF_036701115.1 of Microcoleus sp. Pol1C5. NCBI lineage: Bacteria > Bacillati > Cyanobacteriota > Cyanophyceae > Oscillatoriales > Microcoleaceae > Microcoleus > Microcoleus sp. Pol1C5. Next base: position 14,831 of record NZ_JAUBQE010000048.1, read on the forward strand.
TAATTCAAGCCGGTTGGATCGAAGATCCGAGAGAAGAACCCGACTTTAAAAAGAGCGCACAAATATTTTGTCCGTCGGTGAATGCTATTTTTTTAGATGGGAGACAGCCGGAAATTAGAATAAATATTTGGTCGGCGGCCGACATTTTCATTTCACTGTCCGACAACATTCAAGAATCCTTCGGACTGACACCAATAGAAGCCATGGCGAACGGACTGCCGGCCATAGTCTCCGATTGGAACGGATACAAAGAATCTGTACGCCACGAAATAGACGGCTTCCGCATTCCCACACTCATCCCGCCCCCGGAATCTTGTTTAGATTTAGCCCTAAATTATCTTGACGGCAGCTTAAATTGGCCGACTTACATGGGTCACACTTCCCTTGCCACAGCAGTTGACATTGATGCTTGCACCCTGGCGTTGTGCCAATTAATTGAAAACCCCGAATTGAGAAAGCGGATGGGGGGAAATGCCAGACAAAGGGCGAGGGAAATTTATGATTGGAAAGTAGTAATTGCTGCTTACGAACAATTGTGGCAGGAATTAGCAGAGATTCGCCTTGCGGCACCGGAGTCAGCACCTTTAAAACCCGGGAAGCCGCCTTATCCCCTAGGGGACGATCCGTTTCGGGTATTAGGTAATTATGCGACTAGAAGTTTAAGCAATGAGATGATGCTGAGTCTGGGTGCGATCGCCACATCAGAACTTCTCAGAGAGTTGCAAACAATTTGGTTTACCAGCTTCGGTCAAGACAGAAGAATCTCTGTTAACATTCAGATGGAGATATTGGATGCGATCGAGCACGAAGGTGCGATCAGCGTGGGGGAAGTTATCCGACGCTACGTTAAAAACGAGCAAGAATTAGCCTCCCTGTATCGGACTCTGCTTTATTTGGTGAAATTTGATATCTTAGTGATTAGTTCTTAGTCCTCGGCGATTGAAATCGCGTCTCCACAAACTTTCGTCCGTCTCGCTTGAAACTAAAGAGAATATCGGTCTGATTTTTGCCTCAAGTTCGATAATTAATCAGTGTAGCCCTGTCCAAATCCGTGTCGTGCTTTCATTCTAAAAAAACTATGCTTATAAAATCTGCACTCTTAGAGATAATAGCTGGTAAGAATCGAGGTTTGCTGGCTACTCCCACCGACAAACAAGCAATTTTAAGCGCGATCTCCCAATTGGAAGATTACAACCCCACCTCACGGCCTGTCGAAGCTGCAGAGCTTTTAAATGGTGACTGGCGGTTATTGTACACCACCAGCCGCGACCTGCTGAATCTTGACAGTTTTCCCTTGGTGAAATTGGGTCAAATTTATCAATCTATCCGCGTCAAAGAATCTAAAATTTATAACATTGGCGAACTTTACGGCTTGCCTTATTTGGAAGGAATTGTCAGTGTAGCTGCGAGATTTGAGCCAACTTCCGAACGGCGAGTGCAGGTGAAGTTTGAGCGGTCTATATTAGGTTTAAGCAGGTTGATTGGTTATGAATCTCCAGGTAAGTTTATCAATGAGATTGAGTCGGGGAAAAAGTTCGCTGCTGTAGATTTTGGGCTGGATACTCGCGAACAGCAGGGATGGCTGGATATTACTTATTTGGATAAGGATTTGCGGATTGGACGGGGGAATAAAGACAGCGTATTTGTATTGACAAAAGAGTGATTTTGTGATGTGTGATTAAGTGCGATCGCAATTTCATCCGCGTTTATCCGCGTGCCTCTGCGGTTGAAAAAATAAAATCTATTACTTTAACAAACAGTTCAAGACTGCATAAGTATTGTTACTCCGTCAGCTTTGTCTGTTCTTTCTTTTCCGTCGGCATTGACTTTCTGACAGCTAGCACCAACTCCGCTTCGCTACATCGATACAAATCTCGCATTCGGAATACTTGCCAAACTTCCATCTTTGGCAAGGTTCGGCTTTTTTCCCAGTTGCGAATTGAAGACTCCGCGCATTCTAGTTCCCGTGCTACGTCTAAGATTGTCAGCCCTGCACGTTCTCTCAAGGCTCTCAAATCCATAGCTGAATAAACCTTTTAATATAGCAAGTGTTAATATTTAGCGCCAAATCTTGACACATGAGGAGAGTTTGGTGTTTAATCATAGTAGTAGAGGCGTTAGTCGATTTCCGGCAAGAGACTTACTAACGCCCTTTCCTGTAGTCCATAGAGGATACTAAACCATCATGCCACAAAACGGTTATCAACAGGGATTCGCAGCGAATCCTAGTGCGATCGCGTACCAAAAACGCCTTTACCCTTGGGCGATCGCCAAACTCATGCCCAGTATGCAGCGGGCGGTTGTGGGGCGATTTCGCAGTCGATCGGATGCTGACGGACACTTGCTGTGTCTGCGTCAACTCATGCCTCAAACAACGCTTGTGGTAGTTTTTGACTTGCAACCAGACTTAGAAGTACCAATTGCGGCGCCCCCAGCAATTCGATAAGCACAAGGATCTGAGCCCCCCTGAAAAAAGGGGGGTTATAAAATTTGACAAATTACTAACTACCAATTACCGCAGCAGATAAATATCAACCTAAGTTAGGATAACTTTATCCTCAATTTGCTTTTAAATCATGACTTCTACAACTGTAAAATTCATCTTGCCTCAACTCGGTGAAATTCCTCAATGGCAAGCCGCGACATGGGAAGATTATGTAGCAGCCTGCGAAGATCCATCTTTGGAGGAAGCCAGAATATTTTTTTATGAAGGATATCTTTGGATAGACATGGGTAATGAAGGGCCTCAGCACGCCAGATTTAACGATCTGTTTACTATCATATTTTTCGTGTGGTTTACTACCAAAATAGGACAAACTTTTGATTCTCTCAGCGGTTGTGTAATTGAGAAACCTAAAGTGGGAGCGGGCGCACCAGATAAAGTTTTATACATCGGCGGAGATTTCCACCAATGGCAAAAAGGGGAACCTCGCCGAATTAATCTGAATCAGTCGCGAGTTCCCGATTTAGTCGGGGAGATAGCCGATACTACTTTGGCCAGCGATTTAGATGAAAAAAAGCGGTTGTATGCTGCTTTGGGAATTCCTGAGTATTGGGTAGTAGATATTCAAGGCGAGAGAGTTTTGGCATTTCGCTTGCAGGAAAACGGGAAATATCAGGAATGCGAAATTTCCGGTGCGCTTGAGGGATTGCCAATAGCTTTGCTATCGGAGACTTTGAAACTTTTGGGTGAGGGAAATGGGACGGCGGCGATGTGGTTTGCTCAACAAATTGGGAAGTTGTAGAGAGGTTGCCTAAAAGTGAGATCGCCCTTACTTTTTTACACACTTATTGCCTCAATCATAACATATAATAAAAATATATCTGCCCTGTTAATCTGCCATGAATGTACAATCAGTTTCGCGTTAGGTCACACGTCATCCTGAAATCTTGCAAGCCGAACCAATTATCGTAGGAACGAGGACTTCCGTTCGGGCAATTGTTGAATTGTGGCGTTTGGGTATTACTCCTGAAGAAATCCCGATGCACTTACCTCACCTGAAATTAGCTCAATTTTTTGACGCGCTAAGCTTTTATTTGGATAACCAGGAAAAAATAAATACTTATATTGAGCGCCATCGAATTTCTGAAGAATTGATTCATCCTGCTGTTAAACCTGCAATGAGAAAACAACTAAAAGGATTAAATCTCTTGGGTAGTGTTGACTAGGACGAAGATTATGGCTACAATGGTGGCGGGATTTTTATGAATTAAGAATAATACTCCTTAATTCTCTATTCACAACTATCAAATTCAAGGAAACATAGATATGGCGAACGATCACAACATTTATATGGGTTCCGGTAACTATAGCCCATCAATCAAAGGCAATTATATACAAGGCAATTTCATAAATACGGGTCAGGATTTATCTCAAGTAGTGACTAAGATTCAAGAATCATTAATTCAACTTCAAACACAGGGATACACTCCACAGGATGCTCAGCAGAAAGTCGCCAGTGACTTAGTGTCTCAGGCTAATAATGATTCTCAGGTCAAAAGCAGGTTAGTGAATTTGAGACAGTATGTAGTTGATGCCGCTGCCAATGGTCTGATTGGTGAAGCGGTGGTAGGGGTAGTCAAGGTAGCCCTAGGATTATTAGGTATTCCTCTTTGAAGGACAGATAAGCTGTCGCGCATTTAATCTGGACAGCCCTGCTTATTCAAACTCTTGTAGGGTAGGCATCCTGCCCGCCCTACAAGTTAAATTTTAATGCCGAACAGCTTATTTCCCTAAGTTAATGATAAGTAAAATAAAACAAATTTTTAATAAACTAAGTATTTTAATATCTAGGCTACCAGGAAGTAAAAAGCAACAATATTACTTCTTTAGCGTATTACTTGGACTAATAAGTTTTGCGGTTGTTGGCACAGGGCTTCTGACTCTCCCTAGGTTGATAGTTAGCGTTGTAATCTTCGGAGCTTCTAAATTATTATGGGATTTAGCTGTTAATACGCCACCAGAATCAATAACTAACTTAGAAGACAATAGGAAAACAGGAGATCACAATATTTACACAGGCGGTGGTAATTATAATCCATCTATTCAGGGCAACTATATTCAGGGAGACTATATAGAAATACAAGGTTGTTACATTAACACCAATCAAGAATTATCTGATGTCGTCGCAGAGTTTCGCGAGGTTGTAAATCAACTTAAAAATCAGGGATATAGTGCGGATAAAGCTGAGGATCAAGTAGCCCAAGATTTAGAAGAGAAAGCCCGCAGTAACCCGAAAGTCAAAAAAAGAGTGGTTGATTGGGCAAAGTCTTTAAATAATACGTCTAATCCAATAAATAATGAAGCTGATGCAGCTAAAGAAGTTATTAAATATGCGGCTGCTTCTCAATATAGTTCGTCTGCTAAATCCACTTCCGTGGTCGGGGGAAAGTATTATAAATTAGATAGCTTGCTCGAAGCTAAAGAATGGATAAAAGCTGATGAGGAAACAGAAAAGCTTATACTAGAAATTTTAGGAAAACATACAATTAAAATAAATTCTATGTTTTCTTACAACTTCTTATCGGGTTGCGATATTGAAAGATTACCGATTAAAGACCTCGATTATATGAATAACCTGTGGGTGCAACATAGCAAAGGACTCTTTGGTTTTAGTGTGCAAAAGCAGATTTGGGAGAGCATTGTTGGTAATAAACCTAACGATAGCATCTCTTCTAGCTATAATGAGTTTGAAGGGAAGTTTTCTGAGAAGGTTGGTTGGTACGTGAAGGGTGATTGGATATATTACTCTGATATTAAATACTCTCTCAGAAAAGCTCCACGGGGACATCTTCCCATCAAAGTAATGTTACCGGGATCTTCTAATAAATGTAATTTCGATACCTCACTTTTTAGGGTTTTTGTTAAGCGTCAATATGACTCATAAGTGGAAAAATAAAGTTATTTTGTATTGAGTGAGTAAACTAAGAGCGCCCGTTCCTCCAAAAAATCTAACAGAAGTGCGATCGCAATCTCATCCAAAACGCAATGCTCAAATTATCCCCTCATAAATCCCAGCCGTAATATCCTAAATAAAAATGCTTCGACTCTCCCAAACCCAACTCAAAATCCTCGAAGAATGCCCCCGCAAATTCCAACACAGCTACCTAGAACTCCTAGCCACCACCGGCTCCCCAGAACACAAAGAAAAACTCACATGGGGAAGCCACTTTCACCTATTAATGCAGCAGCGAGAACTCGGACTTCCCCTTGAATTTATCATTCAACAAGACCCCGAACTGGGACGATGTGTGGCAGCATTTATCAACACCGCCCCCGAACTTTTCGCCGCTTCAGAAAATAGCGACAACATTTTCCGCCAAGCCGAACACCCCCGCACCCTAATTTTCCAAGACTACCTATTCACCGTTATCTATGACTTGCTAATAGCCGAACCAAGCGCCGCCCAAATTCTCGACTGGAAAACCTATCCCCGCCCTCAAAAATCAAAATGGATAGCCGAAAGTTGGCAAACTCGCCTCTATTTATACGTCTTAGTAGAAACCAGCGACTATTCCCCCCAACAAGTATCCATGACATACTGGTTCGTACAATTGCAAGGAGAAGAACCCCCGCAAAAACTCACATTTTATTACAGCCAAACAGAACACGATCGCACAAAACAAGATTTAACCCACCTATTACAGCAGCTAACCGACTGGCGACAGCGCTATACCGAAGGCGGCGAATTCTTACCCCAAGTAGAAATTAGTTCCAATCTTTGCAATTCCTGTCAATTTGCCACTCGCTGCAACCGCACAACAGACAACACAGCTTTCTTACCCAATCTTGCAGCAGAAACTCCCACGGATTGGCTACCAAATCTTGCTATAATCGACGAAATATTTATTTAATATATAAACAAACCCCCCCGCATTTTACTCGTTACTAGGCTCTGCCTGGTAACGCCGATAGGGAGGCTCTGCCTCCAATTTTCCCGCTCGTAAGCGAGGCACAGCCTCTGGAAATGGGTTCCCAGGCAGAGCCGGGGAACCAGTGACTCGCTTAAGTTTTATTTAACATACAAAAAAGCCCCTAGATTCATCTGTGGTAAAAATCTAAAATCTAAAATCGAATGACAGCAACCGCTCACAACTGGCAAAATCAACCCTTACCCCAACCCCCAGCTTGGCTGATTCAAGCTGTCAGAAACCATGCACCAGAACTCCCCGGAAACTATGCCGCCACACTTCTCTGGTATAGAGGAATTCAGAATCCCGAACAAATACCCGGTTTCTTAAATCCCAAACTTTATCAACCCGCAAGTCCCTTTGAATTCGGACTAGAAATGAACTGGGCGATAGAAAGAATCCAGCAAGCACGAAACAGCGGCGAAAAAGTAGCAATTTGGGGAGACTTCGACGCCGACGGCATTACCTCAACTTCCGTACTTTGGGACGGGCTGGGAGAATTTTTTGCTCAAAACGACCAACTAATTTATTACATTCCAAACCGCTTAACCGAATCTCACGGACTCAATATCCCGGGAATAGATGCCTTAGCAAAATCGGGAATTAGCTTAATTATCACCTGTGATACTGGCAGTACAAACATCGCCGAAATCGAATACGCCACCAGCTTAAATATCGATACAATTATCACCGACCATCATACATTACCGGACGATCGCCCGCCAGCTAAAGCAATTATCAATCCCCGCTACTTTCCCCCAAACCACCAACTATTTAACCTTTCAGGAGTTGGAGTAGCTTACAAATTAGTTGAAGCATTGTATCACACATTACCGGATATTCCGCAGCGCCCGCTCACAGATTTATTAGAATTAGTAGCGATCGGCTTAATTGCCGATTTAGTCCAACTTACAGGAGACAGCCGCTACCTAGCACAAATCGGCATCCAACAACTGCAAAAACAAATCGCAAATCCCACCCGCCCAGGAGTTGCAAAATTGCTCGAACTGTGCAAAAGATCGGGCGATCGCCCAACCGACATTTCCTTCGGCCTCGGCCCACGAATCAACGCCGTCAGCCGCATTCAAGGTGACGCCAGCTTTTGCGTAGAACTCCTCACCAGCCGCGACAAAAAACGCTGCGAAGAACTAGCAAATTTAACCGAAATTGCCAACAGCAGACGTAAATCTTTACAAAAAGATGTTGCCAAAGATGCCGCCAACAAACTAGCCAAACTCGACCTTTCAACTACTAGCGTCATTGTCCTCAGCGACCCGCAATGGCCAGTAGGAGTATTAGGATTAGTAGCGGGACAAATCGCCCAAGAATACGGCCGCCCCGTGATTTTATTCAGCACAGAAGGAAGCGAAAAGATTAATGAAAATTCCCCAGAAATGCAATTTACCTCCTTCTTAGATTCAGAATCACCAACACTTTCCCCATCCAACATTGCCAGGGGTTCCGCACGTTCCGCCAATCAAATCGACCTTTACCAATTAGTCAAAGATCAAGCGCATTTATTGCACAGATTTGGCGGTCATCCTTTCGCTGCCGGATTGAGTCTCCCAGTTGAAAATATCCCCCTATTTACAGATGCGGTAAATCAGCAACTGCGACAACAATACAGCACCGATAGCTTAACAGCAGCCCCCGTTCAAGCCGACTTAAAAATTACTGTCTCCGAATTAGGCAAAGACTTATTTCAAGAATTAAAATTGCTGGAACCTTGTGGCATGGGCAACCCCGTCCCCAAATTGCTAATTGAAAACTGCTGGTTTGACAATCTGTGGAATCAAAAAATCAAGGACTTGAAAGGGCAAAAAGTAGAATATATCAAAACAGAATTTACAATTAGGGACGAATCTAGCGATACGGGATTTCCCGGCATTTGGTGGGGACACAATCAAAATGAAGTTCCCCAAGGCCGCTGCGATGTTACCGTAGAACTCGATTTTAATACTTACAAATCGCGCTATGAAGTGCGCCTTGTATCAGTGCAAGAACGCACGGAAGACAACCCAATAAATTCTCAGACTCAAATAGATTGGATTGTAGACTGGCGCAATAGAAATAACGATGAAGAGTTATTACGCGCTAGCACAAACTTAGAATCTCAAATGCCGATCGACAATCTAGTTTACAATTCCGAAAAGGTCGATCGCGAAAACTCGATCGTCCTCAAAGAATGCCCCGCAAGCTGGGACGAACTGCGGATCTGGTTTCGGCAAGCACAGTACACTCAGAAAAAACTCGCGATCGCCTATACTTTACCCCCACTCGTACCCCCACAGCAAATCTGCCAACAGCTAATCGGCATAGCCAAATACCTCAGCCGCACCAACAAACCCGTCACCCGACAACAACTCCGCCAAAAACTCGGCATCAGCGACACATCCCTGCAACTCGGGTTCAAAACCCTAACATCTCTCGGTTTCAAAATAAATTATCGCGATCGAGCTTTCCACATCGCCAGACAACCCGAAACCCCACAGCAGCAAGACGCGCCAGAGGAAATCCCCAAACCCTTATTAGATAGCCAATCCATTCAATTCTCAGTGCCAAATTCCCCGATTGCCGCGCGTTTTGCAGCGCAATTCCTAGCAGCAGTCTCCGAAGAACAATTCCGGCGGAAATATTTCTGTGAAGTACCCCTCTCCACAATTGTGTCGATCGCCCGAGAAACCGTTTTCCAAGAAGATTCTACAGCAAATCCCTTCTAACTGATATCTAGCAGCATTGTTAAGCATAGGCAGGATGACAGTTCCACTCATGAGATAACTTTTATTGTCGGACCCGCACTCGCTGCCGCCGATGGGGCTGCCTTTCTCGCCTGTGAAGCGAGAAAGGTTTTTGTAGGTGTGGCTTAACAGGCCTATTCCTGACACGGAGACAACATCTCAGTTCTAAGAAATATCTGAGTTCTGAATTCATCCCGATAAAATAAGGCATAGGGCCATGGGAGTTATCCGTTGCGAGTCAGGCCCAAAACTCATAACTCCTAACTCACAGCCCAAAACCCAAAACTCCCCACCGCCAAACTCGATCGCCCATCTCCAATTTAAAACCCCTATGCTTCTCTGTCCCCGCTGCCAATTTGAAAATCCCAATCCAAACAAGTTTTGTCAACAATGCGGAAATTCCCTAATTTACAAACCTTGCCACGAATGCGGTGCCCAAGTCGCTTTTAGCGCCAAAGAATGTCAGAATTGCGGCGTCGCAACAGGTCAAGTGTGGCGGGCGATTATCTGCGGTCGATCGAATTTTCCAGCAGTCGAGCCACACGAGTCAACCATACCCCCAGCCGAGTTTGGGCAAAAACCAGACATAGTTCCAGAAACCGTATCGCCCCCAAACTCTGCTGAACAAATCACAGACGCCATTAAAACAGAAATAACCACCCCAGCCGAACCCCAAACAGCCGTAGAACCAACTTCTCCACTGACCGAAGTTGCCGAATTCAGCAGCCCAGAAATAGACGCTGTGGTAGCCGTGGGGGCGATCGCACCAGCATCCTTTCAAACAACAGAAAAAAGCTCGAATACAGCACCAGATCGCGAAATAACCCCGTCTGAGCAGAATTTTACAACCGCACCACAGCCTAAACAAATCCAGGAAGCAACCGAGAACCCCGACAGCCCAAACATAGCTCACACCTCCCCTCCATCTCCAGAATTCCCCGTCCCCAATTCAGAATATTTAATCCCTTCCCAGCCAGCCGGAGCTTATTTAGACACTCAGCAGCGCTACCAACTCCTAGAAACCGTGCCGCCGAGAAAACGCTCAGACACAGTAGCAGTAACAGTATTGGACTGTCAGCCGCTGGAAATGTCACCCCTCAAAGCCATGCTAGCAGCCAACTCTGCCAGCGTCGCCAGACGAACATCCCCCTATACCGCAGCAATCACAGGCGGAGAAAATTCAACCAATTCCGCCTTAGCAGAGCTTTGCCAAGGCATAGCTGAACCTTATCTGGCACTGCGGTGGCAATTCTCTCAAAACCTGCCAGTCATTCACGATAGCTGGTCAGACAACGAACAAGCAGTCCTGCTGCTAGAAGACTGCTCCCAATGGCCACTGCTGGTAGAACGCTGGAGTCAACCCGAAACTTCCACCCAGCAAATTTTATACTGGCTGCACGAAATGACAGAACTCTGGGCTGCCCTAGAACCCTGGCGCTGTCGGCAAAGCTTGTTGGAACTGACCAATTTGCGAGTCAACCCCGACTCTTCCTTTTCCTTGGCTTCTTTGCGGCTGCAATACCTCTATCCCGAACCCGCCGGCTCAAACCTGCAACTGGTAGATTTGGGGCAACTGTGGCAGGTGATATTTAGCCAGTCCGATAGTCGCACTCAGTTTGGCGCCTTGCTCGAACTGCTGCAACAAATGTACAGAGGCGAGATTAACACAATCGAAGAATTGCGATCGCGCCTAGAAACAGTCCCTCTCGAACTTCAACCCGCACCTTTACCAAGCTCAACCCCGACGCGCAGGCCTTACCGCAGCCCCGACGAGTCGCCCCCCGACGTTGGCGAGGTCTTAACCCAGCCCATGCCACTCCAGATTTACAGCTTAGAAGACGCAGGCCTCACCGATGTTGGCCGCACGCGCGACCACAACGAAGACTTCTTCAGCATCTGGACTCAGCTAAACAAACTCGAAAGCTCCTTCGGTCGCATTTTTCAAACCAAAGGGCTTTACATTCTCTGCGACGGCATGGGCGGACACGACAGCGGAGAAGTAGCCAGTCAACTAGCGGCTGAAACTCTCAGAGAATTCTTTCAAACCCGTTGGGAAAATCAACTACCTCCGGCAGACACCATCCGCGAGGGAGTCCTGCTAGCCAACAAAGCCATCTTTGAAATCAATCAAAAGGACGGACGCTCCGGCAGCGCCCGCATGGGTACAACTCTAGTCGCAGTCTTAGTTCAAGACACCCAATTCGCCGTTGCCCACGTCGGCGACAGCCGCCTTTACCGACTGAGAAAGGGACAAACCCTAGAAAAAATCACCTCCGACCACGAAGTAGGTCAGCGCGAAATTAAGCGCGGGGTTGACCCGGAAACTGCTTATGCCCGTCCCGACGCCTATCAACTAACTCAAGCCCTCGGCCCGCGAGACAGTAATTTTCTCAAGCCTGACGTGCAGTTTTTAGACTTGTGCGAAGATACCTTATTAATTTTGGCTTCCGACGGCTTGACAGATAATGATTTGTTGGAAACTCACTGGCAGAACACTCTCGAACCCCTGTTCAATGCCCAAGCCGATCTCGACCAGGGAGTTGCCCAGTTGATTGAACTGGGCAACAAACGCAACGGTCACGACAATATCACGGCAATTATCATTCGGGCGCAGGTAGGCGCATTTCGATTTTAGAATTTGGATGCTGCCAACTTTTTCAAAGGTGGCGCTTTTCCCCCGTGACGGTCTGGGTTAAACCTGCAATTGTTGCACAGAAAAAAAACAGCTTCTGTCGTTTCCGGGCAAGGCTTTAGTGTTCGCTCTGTTTTTAGGTATCCGGTGTTAAAAAAGCTTCGGTTTGAGTGTTAACAAACTGATTACAGACCCATACGATTGCAGAAAAGCTGTGAAGTACCAACCATTTATCCGTAGCTTTAATTTTGAGAATTTGTTCAGGGAATCTACCGGAAAAAGTGGCTTGATAGGAAGTGGATTCATCATAGTTGAAAGAACTTTCACTTACAAAAATAGTTGGTCTAATGAAAAAAAATCAACTAAAATGAAGTGACCCAGCAGGCGGGCTGATGCGAAATCTGTTTTATACTTGATCGCTATCGTGGCAAGGTGGGCATAGGTGGGAAGTGTCAGCCCTACATCTATGTGGGGCTGACATCACAATCTGCTACATCAAATTTACGTAAAAGTTTAGCGATTGTTTACTTAGTTTTTGTTGTTGCAATTGTTAAATTGATCGACTGTGTTTTAAGGAGCGATAGACCCATCACAAATTTTATGAATAATTGTTCCCAAAAAACTATTTATAAATTCATGGTTTATGGAATATTTAATCACAATCAGGATATTATAAAGGTTTAGTGAAACTCACCTGTGAAGCTCATAATTAATTTTTAATTTCTAATTTTTCAAAGCCCTACGCCCCTAATCTGTAAATTTCCGCCAACTCTCACTGCCACATCAGGGAGTTCAACCACATCAATCGAAAATGCTGCTGACTCTTTTAGATCCAGACAAACAGACCCCCCTGCAACAGTGGAGTTTCGAGAGCGAATCCATTATTCGCATCGGCCGCTCTCCTGAAAATCACGTTGTGATCCCCAATGCTCTAGTGTCGCGGCAGCATCTGGAATTGCAAAGAGTTAATAGCGGGAGATCCAGCCAGTGGTACTTAGTCAATTCCGGGACAAATGGCACTTTGGTGAACGGTATTCTCATGTCTCAGGGTTGGATATCCGACGGTGCCCTGATCCAGTTGGCGCGGGGCGGCCCAATTCTGCATTTCCAAGTGGTTACTATTGAAGTCGGTGGCAAGATTGAGGCGAACCCCACCGTCAATCTCGTGGCACCGAGGTGTACCCACGCGGGAAACCCGCCGGGGAATTTATTCTGCATCCACTGCGGCGAACCGATTAAAGTCGATCGCACAGTCCGTCACTACCAAGTGCTGAGAACTTTGGGCCAAGGGGGTATGGGGACAACGACTTTAGCCTGGGATCGAGATAAAGCGAAAGCTCAACAACCCGGAAGTTCCCCCGCAGCTTCTCTGGTAGTCCTCAAGGAAATGAATGCTGACATGGCTCAAATAGTCAAAGCTCAAGAACTGTTTGAACGTGAAGCTAAAACTCTCAAGGCCCTTCACCATCCGGGAATTCCTCAGTTTTTTGACTTTTTTGTGGAAGGGGGCAAAAAATACTTGGTGATGGAAATGCTCCACGGCGAGGATTTAGAAAAACGCATCTACAACCGCGGGCCTGTTGCTCCCCAACAAGCAATAGAGTGGATGATCCAAACCTGTGAGGTTTTGGACTACATTCACTCTCAAAAACCCCCGATCGTCCACCGGGATATTAAACCTGCTAATTTGCTGGTGCGCCACCGCGACAATTGCATTACAGTGCTGGATTTTGGTGCTGTTAAAGAAATCGGCACTCCTCCAGGGACTCGGATCGGCGTTGAAGGCTACACCGCACCAGAACAAGACCGGGGACAACCTCTCCCTCAGTCGGATTTATATGCTATTGGGCCTACTTTGATTTTTTTGCTGACGGCCCAAAGCCCTCAAAACTTTTACGGGAAAATAGCTGGAGGTTACGGGTTTAAGCTCGAAAATATTCCGACCATCGCCCCCAAGCTGCGGGAGACCATTTTGCGAACCACGGCAGCTAAGCCTGGGGATCGCTTTCAAACTGCTCAACAATTAGCTCGATCTTTAGCAACTTCGGTTTAATAGAAGTCAAAAGTCACAAGTCAAAAGTCACAAGTCATTAGGAAGAGGGCAAAGGTAAGAGGGAAGAGGGAAGAAGTTAGCAACGGAAATTTATGAAAGAAAATTTACCCGATCGCCTCGAAAGTTCTCTCCGACACTCCAGTCCTCCGTCTTCTCTGTTATTCTTCGTCCCAAGCTTCTACAGCTATCAACTCGCTCACGGGGTCTTGCATAGAAAAATCAAACTCTAGCAATTGCTGTTTCCAATACGGCCATTCGTCCCCGTAAAGCAGAGCAATTTTCCAAATACTGTCTGTTGGCTTGATAATGTCAGACGTGACGAGAGAATGCACCTGACGCTGGAACTTAACCATCGGCTGTATAACCTGCTGGCTCATAATACCTCTTGAATTGTTTAAATCTTGTGTAATTACCACTTCCCAGCTCTCACTTTTTACCGCAGTTTCGCCAAGAACAGTCTCGCCAAGATACGTGTAGATTTTTGTCGGGAAGCTACATATTCAACTTGTATCTTAACAGAGTTCGTTTTGACAAGGGCCTATAAGCAGGACTGAAGAGTCAAGACCGACTTCAAAGAATTAATCATCTTTAAAATGTCCCGCTATATGCTGTCGATTGACAGTGGAAGGTTGGCCGCCTCGATTGTTTCCACATAGTGGTAGATGCAAGGGCTGCGTTCGGGTTGTTCTTGACAAGGCTGAGTTTGCGTAGGAGAAACTGCAACTACTGCTCTTTCGCTGCTAAAGCGTAATTTCCGCTTTCCTGCGGGTAAACCACACCTGTTTCACCTTCGACGCTGGGTTCGCTGTGAGAGTGGGGTCTGAGCTACATAAACTGATTATAACTCTACTCACCGCAAAAGCGATCAAAAATTGTTGGATACTGTTGATCGCCACCCCTAAATGTCGATCGAACATTCAAAGGCGACTGCTGAGCGGGCGTACCAGCAAGTTCCAAACCCATCATCCGTCCTGATTGAGTCAATCTAAAATCTAAAATCTAAAATCTAAAATTGTATGACTTGGACAAGGCGACACATTCTCACTCTGGCTGATTTTACCTCGGACGAATACGATACGGTGCTGCAAACTGCAGCCAGTTTTCGGGAGGTGCTCGGCCGCCGCACGAAGAAAGTGCCGGCCCTGCAGGGTCAAGTGGTCGCGAATTTATTTTTTGAACCTTCTACCCGGACTCGCAATAGTTTTGAGTTGGCGGCGAAGCGGCTGTCAGCGGATACGCTGAATTTTACCCCCGGAAGTTCTTCTCTAACGAAGGGGGAGACTATTCTGGATACGGCTAAGACTTATCTGGCGATGGGAACGGATTTGATGGTAATCCGGCACGAACAAGCTGGAGTTCCCAGCACGATTGCTTCGGAAATGGATCGCTTGGGTTCGAGAGTCAGCGTTCTCAATGCAGGAGACGGCCAGCACGAACACCCATCGCAAGGTTTGCTAGACTTATTTACTATTTGTGCTCTGTTAGATACCGAACGTCCGCGGCTGGAACTTTTAGCGGGCAAAAAAATTGCTGTGGTGGGGGATATCTTGCATTCGCGGGTTGCTAGGTCTAATATTTGGAGTTTAACGGCTTCTGGGGCAGAGGTTCATTTGGCCGGGCCGCCGACTTTGCTACCGCTGTTGTTTGCTGAGTGTGGCGATGGTAGGGAAGGCAAGTTATTTTTGCATTGGCAGCTTGAACCTGCTTTGGCCGATGCTGATTTTGTGATGACTTTGCGGCTGCAAAAGGAACGGATGAGCGACCATTTGCTGCCGAGTTTACGAGAATACCATTCTTTGTACGGGATTACGCGCGATCGACTCAAACTCTGCAAGCCGGATGTGAAGGTGTTGCACCCTGGCCCGGTTAACCGCGGCGTGGAAATTAGTTCGGATTTGATGGACGATGCCCAGTTTAGCCTGATATCTCAGCAAGTTACCAGCGGCGTGGCGGTGCGGATGGCATTACTTTATCTAATCGGCGGCGGTAAGGTTTAGGCTGTTAGTTGTTAGTCATGAATTTCGGATATTCCATGATTTTCAGGATCGATCGCGTCTTTACAATAATCGTTACCCGGTCATACCGGGTAACGATTAAAACTCTTTCTAGAAATGTAAAGTGTTCTAGTTAAGAGTTAGGAGAGCCAGGACGCAGACACCCAGCCACCACCTTTCAGTTGGGCCCAGCCGTGTTTGTAACGACCGGTCAATTTTACGTGGTCTCCATAATATAACTTGCCGATTACATGAGAACAGCTATCGGGGCGGTTGCGGATATTCAGTCTGCCGCCATTCGTGACAACTTTGGCGTAGCTGTGATGGCCGTGATGGCTTTTCTTGCCGCAGCGGGAGTAGCAAGCAGCCTGGGCTTCGCCACCGACACTCAGAACAGATAAGGCTACTGCCATACCTGCAACGCCTATCCATGCAGAATTAGGAATTTTCAAGCCCAGTTGGTCTAACGACTTGACCTGGAGTTCGGACTCTGGAGATTCATAAGCAACAAAAGAGTGGCTCAATGCTAGTGCTTCCATAGTTTCCTCGTGATTGTTGTTAACCTTTCTTGGTGCAGACTCAGGTCAAAACCTCAATTAACAGCCCAAATTATTAACTTATGTTTCATAAAAGCTACAAAAGGGCGTTAAGGTCTTGCTTATGCCGAGTATTGGCTAATGTTCCTGAACCCTGCACAGGTATATCATGTCATTGATGTAGCTTTCCGGAACAAAAAAATAAATAAAGTTTACATCGGCTGCTAAAAATTTTGCCGACGCGGATCAGAACTCTGGGCAGAATTAAACTTAACTGTGTCATTAAAAAGGGAACGAAGTTATCGATTGGGGTTTTGAATTGCTTGTACTGAGTTGCGAATGACACTACTTATTTTGGTGCTTATTTATTGAATTGCTACAGCAATATAGGCAGTTAATTTGATCGAACAAGCATCCCGCTCGTCTTCAAGCACAATCTTAATTTGCTTCGGGCCAGTCATAGTGTAGCCGATCGCACTGGTGCAGAAGTTCGGGGCGATGGCGTCGGACCCTTGCCCGTGCTACGAGATTGGTCTAAAAATTAGTCTCCCTGTCTCCCCGACAAGAATGCAAGACAAATCCATCGCGACTTGATTTGTGTCAAGATCAATTAACTTATCCAGCACCACTTCTTTGGCAATGAACTCTAGCGCTGCACTTTCGATCGGGACAATTCCTCAACGCCATGAATCAGACAGCTTCGCCATTACCTTAGCGCCGTTGTCTGTAGAGGAAATATATGCTTTGGCAGATGACCCTGCGAACGGAGCCGTGGTAATAATGAGCGGTACAGTCCGCAACCAAACTGACGGTCAAGCTGTAGTTTCCCTAGAATATCAAGCCTACGAACCGATGGCCGTGCGAGTATTCCAGCAAATCGCTACGGAAATCCGCCGCCAGTGGGTCGATGTCAATCGGGTCGCCATTCACCACCGCGTCGGACACTTGCAGGTGGGCGAAATCAGCGTACTGGTGGCTGTTGGCTGTCCCCACCGGGGGGAGGCATTTGCAGCTTGCCAGTACGCCATAGATACGCTCAAACACAATGTACCGATTTGGAAAAAGGAACATTGGGCTGACGGTTCTAGTAGTTGGGTTAGTATTGGAGCGTGCGAGGTAGTCGGGCATTAGTAAGCAGTCAGCAGTCATTGAGTGTCTGATGACTCAAGCCGATGGCAGTTTCCGAGTGCGGGAACCAATCGGGATCTGCTAGCGTCAAAAAGTGTGGAATGTTCGATGAGCCAATTCCACCGATGAGCGACTTTATTTCCGTGTCCTGGTCTGCGGTTGTGGCGACCGTTCAAAGAGTGCAATTGCCAGCCGAAAAACTCTCTAATTATGACTTGGTGTTGCGTTGTCAGGAAGGAAATCGACCTGAGAGCACGGCCTTTTCAGAACTGTTGAAGCGGTATCAGTCCCACGTAGACAGGGTACTCTATCATTTGGCCCCTGACTGGCAAGACCGAGCAGACTTGGCTCAGGAAGTGTGGATTCGGGTCTACCGCAATATTAACCGTTTGCAAGAGCCTGTTAAATTTCGGGGCTGGCTGAGCCGCATCGCCACTAATTTGTTTTACGATGAGTTGCGGAAGCGCAAGCGGGTGCGAACTCCGCTGTCGCTGGACGTACCCCGTGCTCTGGAAGATGGCGAGGTAGATTGGGAAATTCCGGCGGACAGTCCGGGGCCTGATGAAGATTTGACGACTAGAGAATTTTACGACCAGTTGCGGGTGGCGATCGCAGATTTGCCTGAAGTATTCCGCACGACAATTGTTTTAAGAGAAATAGAAGGTTTAGCCTATGAGGAAATAGCCGAAATGACCGGAGTTTCTCTGGGAACTGTCAAGTCGAGAATTGCTAGAGCTCGCCAAAGATTGCAGTTGGAATTGCAAAAATATCTCGATGGTAATTAGCGATAGTGCTTTTAGAGGTCGATCAAGAAGATTTGGTCATGTTTGCTGTCATATCAAAACTTCTCTTTTAAAATATAAATAAGCAGTAAATCATTCTAATAGCCAGGGCATCCTTCCCCAATAAAAGCAACTTTGAAATATGAATTATCACTTTGAATCGGATAAAAATCAGCATCAGCAAGGTATCGGGGATTCACTCGCTGAAAATCAAGCTAACAACAATTATCCCCAGGGGAATGTAACTACTATGATGCGCGATCGCTTTGAATTGCTGAGTGCTTACCTCGACGGCGAAGTGACGGCTGCAGAACGTCGGCAAGTGGAGGAGTGGCTGACAAATGACCCCACTACGAAGCGTTTGTACTCGCGACTGCTGATGATGCAGCAGAGTTTTCAGTCAATGCCGGTGCCTGCTTCGGAACAATCTGCACAGGAGTTGGCGGCGAAGGTTTTGCAGCGGGTGGAACGCAAGCCGAAACGAACTTGGATTTTGGGTGGAGGTGCGATCGCAGCTTTGTTGATTGCGGTGGTGTCTGGTGTCGGTGGCGGCCGCCAATTGTTTGCTCCCGAGTTTGCTCGATCTCCCATTCCTGCTGAATCTGACGGTTTGATGGTGGCTTTGAACGAGCCTCTGATGGAGATTGTTAATCCCAACGATTTGATGCTTGGGGTGAATGCACCGATAATGGATATTCCCAAAGTTGGTGTAGCAAGCCCTCAAAAGTCATTGCCAAAGGCGCAATAGGATTTCTGTTTTGAGCATAAATGAAGTTGCTAAGCTCCCTAAAAAAGGGGGCTTTTGCGGTTTTTCCCAGTTTTTCAAGTGGATATATCCTTTGACACTTTCCTGGCTTTGAATGACGTATTGTGGGGCGATCGCATCTTAATATCGAAGTAGGGTTTGCTGAATAATCGATCGCAAACTAAGAACAGGAGCTCACGATATATTCAAGCAGACTTAAATATAAGTTTTTTCTGTAGCGAGTCCCCCCATTTATAATTGGGGATTATCTTCAACCCAAAAACAGGTGTTCTTTTTCCAAATAGACATAAAAACACACAAAAAACCCGACGCCACCAGGTAGCAAGGTTCATGACCAAAAAAGTAATTGCAATAACTGTACCAGATGTATTATCAAGTTTTGCCATCACAAGGGTTCAGACCGAATCTTCGTTTACGCAAGTCCCAAATTTGCCCTCTATCGCATTTCTAATCCTCTCATCTTCTAAGGCTTGCTTCTTTTTTGATTTACTCACATTTGCTGGGGGTCTTCCTAGGGGTGACCCACTGATTCTAATTCCTTTTTCTTTGCACCATGCTCGGTTTTCCCTTGTACGGTAAATCCGATCTGCATGAACGGACTCTGGATAATACCCTGTGAATCTATAATAAGCTTCTACTTGTGCTTTTAAGTCCCCCGATTCGTTAAAATTATCCCAGCTCATCCGGTCTAAAAACACATATCCTTCAAAACAACTGGCTGATAGTTTGGCTCCAAACTCTACACTTTTTCCGGCTTTTCCTCGCACTATGGGACGAATATGGGGTTGACTTAAACTTACTATTCTATCCTCAATACTCTGTTTATTTTTGTCAAATAACCACTGTTGTTGGCGAAGGACTTCTGTGAGAACTAGCAAGGTTTTATATTGCTTTTTATTCAAAGCTTCTAGGGTCGCGCCTAAATTGATTAGCTGTTCAATATGAGCTAGATTTCTTTTGATGTACTGAAGTTGTTTTTTAATTGCCTGTCTTCTTTTGTTGCGGGTAGGTCGTCTTTGTTTGGCTACTGCTAAGTAGTCTTTTCTGGCATTATTACGGTAGGTTCTGGGTTTTTTATGTTTTTTTTCTTTGATTTGTTTATACAGGATGTCTATGATTTTTTCTGTATGAACTCGGGCTTTATTTAATAGTCCTAAGTCCGTCGGATAACTAATATCGGCTGGGGCGCAGGTTGCATCTACGATCAACTTACCGCGATTGGGTGACTTATTTTTGGCGTCCGAATCCTTTTTTTTTTTTCGGGTTTAATTGGCGTGATTTCTCGCATTTTTTCAACCATGCGTTCGTTCACTTTATTAATTAGGTTTGGACTAATTCGTTGCCGAAAATGTACTAATAGTGATGGGTCAAATGGTAGTTCATTACTGTAGCTTGATAGACCGATAAAGTATTGCAGATAGGGGTTTTCCCGGATCTGTTCGACGGTTTCGCGATCGCTAATTCCTAATTTTTCTTTAATAATTAATGCCCCCAATGCCATCCTAAACGATTTAGCTGGTGCACCCTTGTCTGCGGGGAAGTTGGCCGCATATTCTGATTCAAATTCCGACCACGGGATTATTTTGGCCATTTTTACCCAACGGTTGAGGGCTGACAATTTAGATCCATTGGCTAGTTCAAAGTCTAAGGGTGGGAGGGGAGCAAACTCAGCTTTTCTGTACACGATCGCAGGTGGTGATGCACGGGTTTTGACCTATTCTACCTATTTATCTTGCACTTTACTCTCGATCGCACGCTCTCTTAACCCAGCCCACGTAATATGCGCTCGATATATTCAGCAAGCCCTAAGTAGGTAGCTAGTGGAATTAGAGCGGGCGATCGCACTTGTCATCGGTTTTTTGCAGATTTGCGATCGGCAACAGCAATGTCTCCTCAATTTCCTGCCGCACAGTAGGAGATACATTACAACCGCTATTGAGGCAATCTACCAGCAATTTATTAGCATCATAATAATTCCTCAGCAATGACTTCTGCTGTTCGTTAAATTGCCAATTGTGACCCATATCGCGATACAAAATCATCATTTGTCTTAATCGCTTATCCCCAGCCTGACCGTTATCTTGCCACCATTTTGCAAATATCTCTTTGTCACTTTTTGGATCGGGTAGTTGTTCCAGAAGTTTTTGTATCGCTTGCCTTTGTTCAGGCTTAAGGGCAGGTACAAGGTCGCAGTCAAGAACAAGGTCAAGGGTAGGGACAAGGGTACGTTCAAGGGTAAGGCTGATGTAACCAAGGGTAGGCTCAAGCGCATCCTTAAGGACAGTATTCAGGGCAAGGTCAAGAGCACCTTCAAGTGCAAGGTTAAGAACCTGTTCCAGAGCTTGTCCCACAACTTTTTTCAGATAAGGGTCAAGAGAAAGGGCAAAGCCGCAGTCAAGGAGGGGATATTCAAGGGTAAAGTAAAATGCTCTAACTGCCGCAGGTTTGTAGGGAAAATCAACAGAAAGGGATTTTTTGTTGACCCATATTAGACACTGCTGCAACTGCTCATCATCAGCGACGAGTGCATCAACTTGCTGTTTCATTAACAGCAATAAGTCATCAGCTTTTCGCAACATCCCAACCGCCAAGAAAAAGACTTCTCGCCAACGCTTCTGGGTGATGTGGCTGACCAGTTTTTGTAAAGCGTGTGGAGCGCAATTGTTAACAATTTGTCTAGCAGTGAAATACTCTTGAAAGGTTAGATGAGAAAACGAATAAATCCCTCTTGCCCTCTCCACTAATAACCCATGTTGTGCCTCGATAGCCTTCAGCACAACCTCACTATCCATTTCCAACTGAATGCGGTCAGTTTTGTCATCCCGTAAGTTAGCCAGATAATCCGCAATCAATTCCTGAGCTGTATTTTTTTCAAAAAAGTAATCGCCCCGCTCAAAAGTAATAGCTGCCACAAAAGCAAGTAAGTATTTTTTGTGGCACAAATTCAAATCGCGATAAACTTCATCTCGTTGAATACCTCTACTTTCATCCCATTTTCTGAGCATAATTTCCATTCCTTCTTCATACAACTTGGCTCGGTTGGATGGGAAATTTGCTTTTGCTTGGAATACTAAACAAGTCAGATTCAACAAGATAGGGGTTACTGCAAGTTCTCGGATTTGCTGATTGTTTTTCAGTTTTAGCTGCTCTATAAATTGAGATGCTAAAGCTTTTCCTGCCTCCACATTATGGGAAAATGCCACAAACCAATTGAGCGCAAAGGCTGCGATTTGCTTGCAATTAAAGTCGGCTACCTCAACACAGGTAAAAGCTTCGTCGTGAAATCTGTACTTAGAAGCGGCAATTCGACAGGTAATAATAAACTGATTTTTGTAATACTTTTGGACAAACTGACAAATCTGTCTGACGACTGCATCGCTATCTGATTCTGGCACTTCATCTAAGCCGTCCAATAGAATCAAACCTCTGCCTTGACTGAGGGCGAATTCAGTTTGCGATCGCGCCTCAACTCCGCAACTGGCAAATTCGTCGCTGATATATTCTAATAAGTCAAAATTAGTGATTTCAGCAAAGTTTTTAAGAGAGATAAAAATCGGTATTTTGTGTGCTTCAAATTTGGCGCGATCGCATTGAATGGCGATGTGTTTCAAAAAAGTAGTTTTACCGGAACCAGGTTTGCCGAGTACCATCAATTTAGAGTGAGATTTTACCGCATCCAATCCTGATACTCGTTTCTGGCGTACTTTACCTAAACCTAAGCGGTTAAAGTTATCCGCATCTGGATTGAAGTCTCTCAGTAAGTCGCTAATTTCTCCCGGCTGCCAACTGGTAATTTCCTCCAAAATGTTGACTTCAACGTAGAGGTTGCTGACATCAACGGGCTGTGCAATATCTAACAGTTGCATTTTGCTGTAAAGCTGTTGGATTTTGCTGTGGCATTTTTGCCGGATCTCTTCCACTACCGAATCAATGTCTAAATTCGATGGCTGCGTATTTTCTGGTGGAGGACGATCGACAATTTCTTCCCAATTCAACTGCAAAACCGTGCAGAAAGCCTTGAAAGCATTGGCTTTAATGGGTTCTTGTCCTCGTAAGAAACGCCTCCAAGTTGGCAGCGACAGACCATCGGCATAAGGGCCTGCCTCTGTCCAAGTTCGATCGGGTTCTAATTTTTCACTAGCTTCTACTAACCATTTGGGGTCTTTTATTGTCGAGCCACTTTCTCTTCTCGCTTGCTTAATTTTTACTAATCCCTCCTCAGAGGCTTTGAGGGTCGTCATTATATAATTTACTTCTCTAATTGTCAATGTCAATTTTAGATCAGTTTAGCGATCGCAAACTGAGTTTGTCAAGACCCCAGCAACAAAGAGAAAATGATCCTGACAACAACTGCAGGGCATACGGGAAAAGTCAGGCATAAATCAGGCAAAATTAACCCTTCAGAATGCCATTCTGTTGTGTCTCTAAAAATTACCTATTAAATAATGAGAAAGGATAGCAACATGAGAAATAGTATAAATGACATTCCTTCCCGTGGAATAGGCATAAAACTTATTAGCAAAATTGCCGATAAGCTAAGCTATACACGCACTTCTGACGAGCGAAACTGTCTATTAATTGTGAAATGTTTTCATCCAGGTATAATAACACCCCAACCTCCGCCTCAATCTGGTTATTTAAAGCGGGTACTTGAATTGTGGAATGCCTTTATTTTGGGGTGGCAAAAGCAACCAAATTACCAATCTTGTCAAACTTATAACCAGCCAATTAAAACAATTCACCTTCAACTCAATACTGACCTCAAGAGTGTTGTTCAAGTTTTATGGTGGGTCGAGCAGTTAGAGTATCTACCATTCCCGAAGCAGTTTTGCAGCAGTGCAAACTTGCTACGATAGAAGGGTTTACAAATGCTGTTCGCCACGCTCATAAAAATCTGCCCTTGGAAACTCCGATCAACCTTGAAATAACCGTATTTAACGAACGCCTAGAAGTCAAAATTTGGGATATGGGAGAGCCTTTTGACCTCCAAGCTAAGTTAATTGAAGAATTACCAGTTATTTGGAGCGAGCTGGGGTTTATCCTTGACTAAAGCTGTTCTGTAATTCCCAGCTTTAAATTGACAACAAAAAGAAACTTTTTTGTTATGACTACTGATACTACTCCCAAGATTCTCGTGGTGGATGATGACGCTTCCATCCGCACTCTAGTTCATCGTTTTTTAACTCAGAAATATCATGTAGATTCGGCAGCAGATGGCGATACGGCTTTAGAATTGTTTGAGAAATTAAAGCCACTGCTAGTAGTTCTCGACTGGAACTTGCCGGATACTACAGGCTATCACCTCTGCCAGGAAATGCAGCGCCGTACAAATGTTTTTGTGATCATGCTCAGCAGTCGCACAGACGAAGCTGATAAAATTAAAGTCCTGTCCGCCGGTGCTGATGACTATATCTGTAAACCCTTTGGTTTGGCAGAGTTGGCAATTCGTATAGAAGTTGTGTTGAGACGGATGAGGCCTGTGACTCCATCACGTATTGTATTCGATCAATTCGCGATCGATTCAGCACGTCGGGAAGCAACACTCAACGATCGCATTATCAAGTTAACAGCCTTGGAATTTAATATCCTGTATTTTTTGGCAAGTCATTCCGGTCAATCTTGGAGTCGCCAACAGCTAATTGAAAAAATTTGGGGGTGGAACTGCAACGACACAGGAGAAGAGAAAGTTGTTAGCGTACATATCGGTCAGATTCGCAAGAAAATGATTGAAGTTGATGCTACTGGATCGCAGTTTATTAAAACTATTCGGGGTTACGGTTACAGGTTCGAGCCGCCTTCGCCCACTGCAATGGCACTTTCCTAAGCTCATCGGCATTAACCACCTTATTTGGTGAAAAACCGATTTTCCCACCTGCCGTCGGGCAGCCAGATGCCTCCTAGGGAACGAACGCGATCGGGTAACATGAAGTAAGCCCAAGCCGTGCCTAAAGGTTTGAGGTGTCGATCGAAGATTTCGATTTCCTGTCGCTGATATTCGTTTTGTGTCGGTTCCCGCAGCGGATGATAGTCTTCCAATCGGTCTAAATCGTCCAAAATAGCAGAGTTTGCGAAACAGAGGAGAAAACCGCAGACTGTGCCATCTCCGGCCATCATCGCAGGATAGCCGATCGGCAGCGCAAAAAGTTGACCGCGGGCGATCGCGGGGCAAGCATCCACAACTTTTCCTTCGCAGTAGCGGAGGTAGTTGCACTCCCCCGGTTTGAGTGTGCCGTATACAAAGACTTTCATCGGGTAGGGCTTAACCGCTAGTTTTTGCTAACATAGATGGCTAAGCTAATAGTTTAAGTCTCGCGGGCGATCGCGACTGCAATCTTGATAAATTTCGTTGTTTACCCTTTCTTATAATTCATGACTCTAGCAGTTAGTTTTATTGCTTTTGGACTTCGGCCTTTGTACTTGAGCTCTTTTTTGCCGTCCCTGCCCCTGGACAGCTTGTTTTCGACTCAAGGGATTATGGTGATGCTGCTGGCCGCCTATGCGGGGGCGATGTGGATGTTTCTCACCAGTGCTCCGAAGGTACACACGGTCATGGTATCGGATCTCGGACAAGCGAGGGAGTTCTATGAAGGTATGCTAAACCTGCCAGTAGCAGAAGTGCCGCTGCACTACTACTACAATTACGAGCAAACTTTGGGGACAACTGGTATCGATCCGCTGTATTTGTCGCCGAATGTCGGGAGGGCAACAAGCTCTCAAACGATGGGGAGTCCCGAGGGTTTGTGGTATCAGTTGATGAAAAATACCCAACTGCACATTATTAGCGGCGCCGGTGTAGGGGAAAAAAATCGCCCGCGTCACGTTTGTTTCGATCGCGAATGTTTGGATCAGCTATTGATGAGGGTACAAACTCGCGGAATTAGTTATAAAATTCGCCGCGAAAAGCCGCTGAATTTTTTGGTCAAGGATTACGACGGTCGCGTGATTGAAATGGCTGAGGTTAGTAATTAAGCTGACAGGCAAAAAAATTTAGATATAAAAATCCGGTTTCTTGGAGAAACCGGATTTCTAAAGTTACAATTTTGCCAGCCATTTTTGCTATGACTGCTTCGTCTCTGTTGCAAATTAACTAAATTTTTAATTTGTACCAAACATTGTTTAAAACGGAGAAATTGATTCAAGAGGTAAAGTAGATGGGACAGACAAAATTAATCGATCAGTTTAATCAAGATGGATATGTTAAGTTTCGGGTTTTTTTTTCCGAAGCCGAGATGAGAACACTGATCGAGGATATTAAAGAAGCCGATCCGAAGCACATTGACAATAATCTGAATAAAGGAAGCTTAACTTTTCACAGTCAGCTATTCCAATACAGTGAAAAAATCCAAAACTTCATCTCTCAACCCCGACTGGTGGAACTGCTTACACAATTCATTGGTCCAAATTTCTGGGTGCGGTGGGATCAGGCAGTAGCCAAAGGACCGGGAGCAGAAACCTTTCCTTGGCATCAGGACAATGGCTACAGCAACCTTAAGGATAATCACTACCAACTGTGGATTGCACTTACCAGAATGACCCCCGAAAATGGTGGGCTGTGGTTACAACCGGGCAGTAACAAAAAACGGCTGCCGCACAAATTTGAAGGTAACTATGCTGTGTATGATGGAACTCCTGACAGTCCACTCTTCATTGAAGCAGAAGCGGGGGATCTTGTTTTGTTTTCCTCGCTGACACTTCACAGTACCACACCTAATGTTTCGCAGGAAACTCGCTGGGCTTATGTGATTGAATATATGTCCCTCAATCACGTCGATCCTTCTATCAAACCACCCTATTTTGTGGTTGCCCGTAACGGTAAGTCCCAGCCAGAGTTTGTTAATCTTCATACAGGTTTCCTGAACCCCTGGAATCATTTGAAATACCTTGGTTATCGCTGGGATCTCAATCAACTGTTGCCAAGCAGGCTGAAACTACTTCTAAAGAGAGCAGAGTTGCTAGGAAAGAAGTAATACCAATTATCACTGTACGTTCACTAGGTGAAGCCAGAATGTACTGCGTAAGTCATGCGTACTTCACCTAGAACCCTAGAAGCATTAGGTTGATTTAACGGGATTGGATATTACTTAGTTCTTACTTCAATGTCCGATCGCTCTAATTCTATATCTGCCAAAGAGACTGGTTTCCGGCTGAAGATTTGGAAGTAGAGAGAAACAAAAAACTCTTTAACTGGAAAAACGATAAAAGTCAAAGGATTAATTGTCACGATGATATTGCGCGCATCGGCTTTAGCTTGTTTGACAATTTGCTGTGCTACCCAATCTGGCGACATAATGCCGATCGGGTTTAAGTTGCTTTTAAACGGCCCTAAAATCAGTTTGCGAACGATGCAGGGCGCGTCTAGCCGCCGCAGGGTGACTAAATCTCCCAGGGCGCGTTTGCTGAGTTCGTACAGGGGACTGACAGCGGGAATTACTTCTGCTTCGGAAGTGTTGATCCAGACTTCTTTGCAAGCGATGTTTTCGTTAGTGCGGACTGTTAAGAAAAAGAGTTCCATCAGCCGCCACGCGGAAAAAGTGTTAATTTCGTAGGAGTTTGCGATCGCCTCTCCTGTTCTTTCTCCGTGTACATTAATTCCGTGATTGATGACGAGAATATCAATTTTTTCTAAAAATAGGGCTAAGTCTGCCTCTTGGCCAGCTTGCCAAGTTACGGTTTTTATAGGTAAACTTTCGCCGTCTAAATTTAAAGTAATTTCCTCATTTCCAGAGGTGAGGGCGATCGCTTTTGCACCAGCTTTGTGCAGGTGTTTGAGAAGCGAACGACCTAAAGTTCCCGATGCACCGGTGACGGCTACAGTTTTGCCTTTGAGAGAAAGTGCTGTACCCATAAGTTTATCTATTAAGGTGAAAGTACCGCAATAGTAAGCATTTTGATTGTCGAAGTGATGCCGCCAGTGATAAGGTTTATTAACTAACCACTTGCCAGGGGGAGTCAAGAAGTCTCCCGGTTGGTGGGTGATGTCGGTTAATTCGTCTGCGCCTTTGATGCCGCACCCGCGGGCGATCGCGCTCAACAAAAAGCCTAAAGTATAAATACAACCCGCTGCTACGCCCCAGTGATATTCCGGCAGCCCAAAATAAGCTACAACCCACAGCAACAAGCCCAAAACCATCATCGCCGCAGCTTCGGGCACGTCGTGACGCCAGTGTGCTTGCTTGTAAATTGTCTCGCTGACGGGGGTCAAATTCGGGCGGAAAACGCGGTGATGCCAGGTGTGCAGCTTTTGCAGGGGTGTCCAATAATGGGACACGACGTGATAAAAGTCTCGTATTATTTCTGCCCAGCAGACAGAAGCTATTGCCACAGCGCCGACTATCCAGTAATTTACCATGCTCGCACCAGTTTGAAATTTGAGATATTAGATATTGTCTGCTTTGAAAGATAACTCAAAATGGCTTTTATTGCTAGTCGGGAAGTTGACTCAGGCGTTTTAAAATCTGCAAAACCCGGTACAATTCATTGCCGGGATTGGAAATAACAAATTCAGCCGATCGCGCATACTGGGGAGTTTCCCCTCTAACTAACTTGACAAAATTGAAGTTAGCACCTGTGGCAATCATGCCAAAAGTAGGAGATTCTGGGTTAAGATCTGCCAGCATATATGTCAGGAGTTGGGCAAGTGCTTCGTCAGTTGAAAACGAAAGTTGTTTGGATTCAATTACTGTCACCCACAAGTTTGCTTTCATATTTAGGATATCTATTGTGCCTTCGATGATTCTGCCTTCGTCTTCCTGTTGAATGGATATCGAGTTTTCGGCTTTGACTGGAAAAGGGAACTCATACAGACCGGCAATAAATAAAATAGGGCTGATGATTGTTAGCTTGACTGGATTTTCCAATACAGGCGGATTGTCTACCAAGTTGAAGTATATGTCTTGGACGCGATCGAGCAATTGTTTTTCTGAGTCTGTTACTTCGGGCAATTTTTCTTGCCATTCTTGGAAAAATTCACTGTTACGAACTCGCTGCAAGCCGAAGTTATCGATTAGATAGCGGAGGTTGATATCTATTGCTTGAAGTTTTTGCATTATGATATTAATAAAGGTTTTTATAGTTATTAATAATAAGTTTAGCAGAATTTTGATTGTTGACCGCAGATGAAATGCAGATAAAGCAGATTTGGCCCAGATGTCTGTTCATTGGGATTTGCGATCGGCAATTCGCTGTTTTTGCGTGGCTTGCATTTCCAGCAATTGCGGCACGGTTACAAAACGATATCCCTGCTGTTTGAGTTTGGGAATAATTACAGATAGTGCCTCGACTGTTTGCTGGCGATTGCCGCCGCCGTCGTGCAACAATACGATCGCCCCCGATGTCGCTTGAGATAGCACGCTACGGGCGATCGCAGCCGCCGGAGGTTGCAGAAAGTCTTTAGGGTCGATCGACCACATCACCACTACATAATTCTTCTTTTGAGCGTAAACTGCTAAACCGTTATTTAAGCGGCCGCCGGGGGGGCGAAACAAGAAACTTTTTGCCCCACTCGATCGATAAATATGAACACCAGTATTATCTATTTCATCCGAGGCTGTTTTTTCGGTAACATTGTGAGAATAGTGATGCCAAGTATGGTTGCCGATCGCATTTCCCGCTTGCACAACTCTTTTCGCAATTTCTGGATACTCCCGCAAATTTGCACCCAAGCAGAAAAATGTGCCCACAACTTGATGTTTCTGCAAAATTTCTAATATTTTCAAAGTTTCAGGCGAAGGGCCATCGTCAAATGTCAGGGCGATAACTTTTGAGTTGTTAATACTGGCTTTATAAACAATTTGGCTGCGAAATTGCGCGGGCGGTGCGAATATTAAAGGCTGTTCTGGAGGTTTGGGAGAGGGAGTTGCGGGGGGAGAAGGGGATATTTTTAGTTTTCGGGGTTTCAGCAGGTTTGGTGGGGGATTTTCGACGGGTGCGATTTGTTGGGCGAGCGAATTTGAGTTTGCAGTTTGTCCCGTTTCAGAAATAAGGGAAATTATGGCGATCGATCCGATTAAGAACAAGATTTTTAGCGCCCATTGACTGGCCAATTTGGTACTCATTTGCCACAGCATTTATTTCTGATAATATAACTCTGGCTTACAGCTATGCCGAAAATTAGATAAAATCGCAAGATACCGATGTATAACAACAGGAGAAAAGCCATGATTGCTCCCGCAAATCTTAGCTGCATCAGCATCCCTCCTTTGGAAAATGGCGATTTGCTAACCCGTGCCGAATTCGAGCGACGCTATACAGCCATGCCGGGACTCAAAAAAGCAGAATTGCTCGAAGGAATTGTTTATATTGCTTCACCCTTACCCTTTGATCCCCACGCCGAACCCCATGCTCGCCTGATGACTTGTCTTGGCTTCTATGCTGCTTTTACCAAACATACTCGGCTCTGCGATAAGCCCACCGTGCGTCTCGACGTGGATAACGAACCCCAGCCCTATGCTGTACTGCTAATTGATTCCCGACGCGGCGGTGCAACTAGCCTCAGTGATGACGGCTACATTGTAGGCGCGCCGGAATTTGTTACCGAAATTGCTGCTAGTACCGCTACGATCGATCTGCGGGACAAAAAGCGAGTTTACCGCCGCAGCATGGTGAGAGAATATCTCGTTTGGCAAGTAATCGATCGCCGGATTGATTGGTTTTCCTTGCAGGAAGAAGAATATATTTCTCTGCTACCCGATGCAGAAAAAATTATCCGCAGCCGAGTTTTTCCGGGGTTGTGGCTGGCTGTTTCAGCACTCTTAGACGGGGATATGCCAAGTGCGATCGCAACTCTTCAAGTCGGCTTAAACAGTGACGCACATCAAGAGTTTGTCCAACAGTTAGCTGCTTTCCCAAATCCCGTTTTGTAGAGACGCTACAAATCGCATCTCTACAACAACTAATCCCCCTACAACCGGCAAGTTTGCCGCGCCCTTTCATCCTCCGGTTCTTGCCACCCAAAAGCAAAATGACTCACCGCATTAATTTGCGGAGTCGCCGAGCGAATTGCCGCCATTTGAATCTCCAAAGACGGTCGATTTTTCAGAGGTTTTCCCCAATCTCCAGCAATAGCAGGAATAATTTTTGCTCCCGCAGGCGCTAAACTTACTGTCCGCTGCACCTGTGGCACAATGCAGCTTACATCCCCGCAATTTCCGTAAGACATGGCGTGGAATTCTACAGTAGCCGGAAATGTGTCCCAAGGCTGCAATCTCGAATCATATCCCCCTTGATTTATCGCTTGATTTGCAGTGGGAAAAAAGACTGCTCCTACAGGAATTCCCATCCTTTGAGCTGGTTGAATTGCTACCCCCAAAAAATCTAAAATCCCTTGGACTGCGTGAGCAACGCTTAGTTTCCACAAATCTTTTTGCAGAATGCCGGTATCGGGAAGCCGAGGTGTCGGTTTTGGTGTGGGAGTTGCAGGGTTTGGCCTGTTAGTGGCGGGAGTTGTTGAGGCTGTTCTTGATGCGGCATTCTCCCTTCTAGAAGGTGGAGTTGCTACTGACATCACCTGCGGAATTCGGCCCTGCCAAAGAGGTTCTCGCTCAGTTGGATACTGTTTGACTACTGCTTGAACATCATTAGTATTGATAAATCCTCTAGTCAAATATCGCTGAATTAAATCTCGCCCTTGCTGATTGCTAGCCCGCTGCAAAAGAACTTGCTGCGATGCTGGGCCGTAAATCCACAAGTCTTGAACTTTGGTAGCAACTGAAGCGGGTCCGATGCCCCGTAGATAGCGAATGTAGTCGAACAACATTCCTTGGGGCTTGCGCTTGACTATTTGATTTACTAACAAAGTATAGTCTTGCCGTGCTTGTGGGTTGTACGGATCGATAAAGGCTTGATTGCCCGGAACTTCTCCGAAGTCCTCGTTAATTGCTGCGCCTTCACTTACTGTTAAACTTGTCTGATTTTTACCGTTGATAGCGAGGGTTTGCTGTCTGTCGGGACGCTGAGCATAGCTATAGCCAAAGTTCATGGTAAATAACCACGCATAAACTTTTAAACCTCGCTGTTTGCCTTTGGCGATCGCCTTTTCTAACAAATCGTATTTCTCGTAACCGCGATTTCTCAAAACAGAAGGCCAAGCCGTAGGATTGTCTGCGACTGGTAGCAGCACTTGACCATCATAAAATACTTCAACATAGACTTGGTTGTAGCCTTTATTCACAACTTTGTCTAATACTCGATCGATTTCTCCGGGTCTGACATCGCAGGGATACAAACGCAGCCAAACTGCTTGGGTTTCGGGCCAAGTTTTTTGGCGGCATTCTGCTATTTCCCGCGCGTGTTTGTTCAGAACAGCAAAATATGCTTGCTGAGATTCCCGTTTTCCCGAGAGCGCGGCGCGGCGCAAGTCTTCTTTTTGATTGACTTGTTCTTGGGATAATTGGCAATAGGCTAATGTTTGGGCAAAAGCTGGTTGATTTCCGATAAACGGCCAAACAAGCTGGCTGATGAAGCTACTGGTTAAAACAGCAGTTACCGCACTGAAAAAGCGTCGCTGGTGTTGAAAATTCGCGATGCGAGTTGGTGCAATTTTCATGGGAGATTTGAATGGGGTTTTCTAGTTTAAATTGGGTGGCGATCGCAAAAATGCGATCGCGCTCAACAAGCAGCTACAAATTTTCTACTTTTTTCCGTTGACTTAGTTATGGCACAAGTCGATCGCACAATGCAAATTCTATCTGGCGGCTATTTAAATTCAATAAGGGCATCGGGTAAGATAAGACTCGGCAATTAAACCGCTGCTATGTTATACAAACTTTCCTCTGCCTAACTGTTGGCGCGCAGGCACGCGCCTTCGCGGACTCAAAAATAAAGGGGGTAAAAAGCCCGGATTTGATATCATATCCAGTTCAATTTTTCAGTATTTTTTCCATAAATGCTGCATAAAAAAGCGCCTGGTACACTGGGCGCTAAAAGCAGTTGATATTTCTACTAAAAATTGTTAAGACTCAAATATCAAGGATGAAAGATGAATTATTAAAATTTATCCTTGATCCTAAATTTTGAGATTAAGCTCCTCTGTTAAGAGCAGCTTCAATCTGCTGAAATTCTGACTCAAGGCGCTTTTTCAATTTTTCAGGAACGGGACGGTTTGGATAGGAACTGTAATGTCCTGCCAAAGAGTTTAATGCCGTCCGCATTGTCGTGAAAGAAGCCAGCTTGGTAAGAGCGGGATCGCGGCGGTAGGCAGCAAAAAAATCGTTGATACTTGTGCGAGCCTGGGCTTGAGCGGCTGCTTTTTCCGGCGTGCCCTCTGGCAAAGTGAGCGCTGTTCTCAAGCTGTTCACTAATGCTAATGTGTCTTGGCCATAATCTCCACTCAGAGTGGCCGGAACATTGGTACAGCCAGCTACGCCGATTACAACAACTAATACCAGGGCTAACAGACGGGAAATGTAATGCTTCATAAGGGTTAGAAAAATGGAAGCGAAAGCGGCAATCAAAATTAACCTTTATCCTATCTCGAATAGAGCTAATAATGCCAAATTTTCATTTTTTTTGTACCTTTACCATGAAAAAGAAAATTTGTCAATCTAAAATCTAAAATCTAAAATCTAAAATCGATTGATTTGTCCAGCAACGACGGAGAGAATTTGGGTTTGTCGCAGCCACTGAGCATCAAAAGCGCCTAGGTGAGTTGTAGTAATCAGAGTTTGAAATCGTTCTTGAATTGTTTCTAAAAGTTGATTTTGGCGGCTCAGATCGAGTTCTGCAAGTACGTCGTCGAGCAATAGTAAAGGCGCTTCGCCGACGACTTCTTCAATAAGCTGCAATTCGGCTAATTTTAATGCTAATACCAGAGTTCGCTGCTGACCTTGGGATGCGTATTGACGAGCTGGGGTATTGTTAATTGTAAATGTAATGTCGTCGCGGTGGGGGCCCACTAAAGTGGTTCCTTGAAACTGTTCTGCGATCGCCCTTTTTTGAATTTTCTCTAAAAATGCTTGTCGCACTCCTTCGAGATTATCTTTAGCGATTAATTCCGCCCCTACTTCAATATTAGCATCGTATTTCACATCTAAAACTTCTGCTGAACCGCTAATTGAACGGTGCCAATTTCGAGCTAAAGGCATCAATCGCTCCAATATTCGATCGCGCCTGCGGATGACGCGAGCTCCCGCTGTCGCCAACTGCGCGTCCCACAAAGCTAATTCCGACCGGGGAATTGGGAATTGGGAATTGGGAATTGGAAATTGGGAATTGGGGATGGGTAAGTCTTCTGTATTTTCCGGTTCGGGACTTTCGGGTGTCATAAATCGCATCTTGTCAAAACTGTCGGAAAATTCCGCTTTGCGGATTTCTTTAGAACGTTTCAACAGAGCGTTTCTCTGGCGCAAAATTTGGTTGTACTGGTGCAAAATGTGAGCGTAAATCGGTTCTAATTGGATGACTAGGCGATCGATCCAATTGCGCCTTCCTTCGGGTCCGCCGCGCACTAAGTCCAAATCCAAACAAGAAAATTGCACTACATTTAAGACGCTCAAAAAGTCTAAATGGCGGCGCAGCGGTTCACCGTTGATCTTCAGTGTTCGACGCGCCCCAGAGCGAAGAGTTAAAGCTAAGTCGATCGCTCCGGTTTGGCGTTC
Organism: Microcoleus sp. Pol1C5; assembly: GCF_036701115.1. Lineage (NCBI taxonomy): Bacteria > Bacillati > Cyanobacteriota > Cyanophyceae > Oscillatoriales > Microcoleaceae > Microcoleus > Microcoleus sp. Pol1C5. The sequence goes on from NZ_JAUBQE010000048.1 coordinate 49,464, forward strand.
GAGTGTAGCATCAATTTGCCCGATCGGCTTTGAGTCGAGTATTAAATCGCGATCGCGCCCTACCCTGTGGCTTTTTAAGGTAGAAAGCAACTCTACCGCTTCTAACAAGTTAGATTTTCCTTGCGCGTTATTTCCTACTAAAATAGTTTTGGGAGCGTCAAACGCTACCTTTTGATCGAAGTAGTTCCGAAACTGCCGTAGGTGCAGCGTTTTCAAATACATAATATTAGTAAGTGGTAATCGATAATTGGTAATTGGTAATACAGTCATCGTAGGGCGCACCTTACGGGTTGGTAACCGCGAGCCTTGGGTCTGGCGGTTTTCGCCCAGCGTTACGCTCGCAATGACATTATAACGAAGTAATAAATGTTTAATCGTGAGACAATCTATTTAGTCTTCATAGGGATTAATTTCGCTGTAAGCCAGGGGTTTCAGCCCCTGGCGGATATTCTTGAAAATAGTACCCAATCGAGCGTTATAGCTAATAATGAAACCTCGTTCAACCTTCGTCAGCCGTTAACACTATTTTCTAGATTTGTAAAAGCGCAAGAACAGTTTTTCCATTTCAATCCAGACAAACATTAGAGCGCTGAAACCGAAGCAAACTAGCAGCTCAAACCCCGTTAAATAATGAGTGCCAAAAAAAGCTCTCAGCGGCGGAACGTAAATCAGCATCAATTGCAGAATAGTAGTCACAATTACAGCCCCCCAAACAAAAACATTAGTCAAGGGATTTAACTCGATAGTTAGCTGAGTGTTAGACCGAATTGCGATCGCGTGACCCATTTGTGCCAAACAAAGAGTTGTAAACACCATTGTTTTCCAAGCCTCGGGATCTCCAACATGGTTAGGGCTGGTGGTATATCCGTAAGCCCAGGACATCATCGCGATCGTCAAAATTGCAAAAATAATCCCGATCCGAATCATGTAAGAACCCAAACCCCGCGCAAAAATACTTTCTCGCGGACTGAAAGGAGGCCTTTTCATCACGTTCGGTTCCCCCGGTTCCACGGCCAAGGCCAAAGCGGGAACGCCGTCTGTTACTAAGTTCATCCACAAAATTTGCAGCGGTGTCAGCGGCACTCCTCCCAAACCCATTAAAGGTGCGGCCGCAATTGTCAAAACTTCGCCGATGTTGCTGCCCAAAATGTATTTAATAAAGCGGCGAATATTGCTATAAACCACTCGCCCTTCTTCAGCGGCGGCGACAATAGTTGCGAAGTTGTCGTCGAGGAGTACCATATCGCTAGCTTCTTTGCTGACATCGGTGCCGGTAATTCCCATGGCAATGCCGATATCGGCTTGTTTCAAGGCGGGGGCGTCGTTAACTCCGTCGCCGGTCATTGCGACAAATTTGCCCCAACTTTGCAAAGCTTGGACTATTCGCAATTTGTGTTCCGGGGAAACGCGGGCGTAAACGCTAACCTGTTCGACTTGCTGTTTGAGTTCTTCTTGGCTGAGCTTTTCTAATTCTTGACCGGTGAGAACTCGATCGCCCTCTGTTGCAATACCTAAATCGTAGGCGATGGCTTTTGCTGTCAACTGGTGGTCTCCTGTAATCATCACCACCCGAATGCCAGCATTGCGGCACTTCACCACTGCTTCCCGCACTTCCGGGCGCGGGGCGTCGAGCATACTGACGAGTCCCAGCCAAATCATGTCTTGTTCGCTGGTTTCCTCAGAACCTTCGGGGGGCACGTTTTCCCAGAGTTTGTACGCAAAGCCGAGGACTCGCAAACCGCCGCTTGCCATGTTGTTGTTTTCGACGAGGATGCGATCGCGCATTTCCTGGGTTAAAGGTTGTACTCGATCGCCGACTATAATGCCTTTGCAGCGCTCCAAAGTCAACTCTGGAGAACCTTTGGTCAGCATCAAATAATTTGACTGCTGTCCTTCTGCTGCGGGAAATCCCGAATTTCCCGATCGGCCCGGCACTTCGCAAATCACGCTCATCCGCTTGCGTTCCGAAGAAAAAGGAAATTCCGCCGTCCGCGGCAGCAATTGAGACTGTTTTTCCTTATAAATGCCTGCTTTTGCCGCTACACACAGCAGAGCTCCTTCTGTGGGGTCGCCTAAAATCTGCCATTCTTGCTGTTCTTGTTGCAATACTGCGTCGTTGCAAACTGCACAGGCAATTAATAAAGATTCGAGTTCTGGATATTCCTCTAAATTATTAATTTTGGCCGATGTCAGCCGATCGGTAAAATCTCCGATCGGCGCATAGCCATCGCCTGCGACGGCGACAGTGCAGTCGCCCGTAGACACTAGCTGAACAACCATTTTATTTTGAGTCAGAGTACCTGTTTTGTCAGAACAAATGGTAGTTACCGAGCCCAAAGTTTCTACGGCCGGCAGTTTGCGAATCAGGGCGTTTCGTTTCACCATCCGCCTAGTTCCGAGTGCCAGAGTAACTGTCACGACTGCTGCGAGTCCTTCGGGAACCACAGCCACAGCCATGCTTAGAGAAACTTCTAACAACTCTTCCCACCTGCTGGTATCGAACCCAATGCTGCCGTTTTGGAAGGTAATCATGCCGCCGATGACGACAATTGCGACTAAGCTTAGGGCTCCGGAGACTAGAACATTTCCCAACTGGCTCATCCGCTGTTGCAGGGGAGTCGGTTCGCTTTCTACTGACTGAAGCATGGTGGCAATTTTGCCCAGTTCAGTTTGCATTCCAGTGTTGGTGACGATCGCCTTTGCTCGTCCCTGAACAACTTCTGTCCCTTGAAAAATCAGGTTGAGTCGATCGCCCAAGGAAGCATCTTCTGGAAGTTCTAGCTCTGCTTGCTTGGTTACTGCTAGAGCTTCTCCTGTCAAAGCAGATTCTCTGACTTGCAGATTTGATGTTTCGATCAAGCGTGCGTCTGCTGCTATTTTTACCCCAGCCTCCAACAGCATCACGTCTCCGGGTACGAGTTCCTTGGCTGCTATTTCCGAAGTTTTGCCCTCCCGCACGACTCTGACTAGGGGGGAAGCGAGGTTTTTGAGGGCTGCGAGGGCTTTTTCGGCGCTGCTTTCTTGTAAATAGCCGAGAATGCCGTTGAGTATGACGATCGCAAAAATGGCGATCGCATCTTTGGGAAAAGTATTCGACCGAAAGTCCAAAAAACCCGAAATCACGGCCACACCCATCAGCATCAACAACATGATGTTGGTGAACTGATCGACAAAAATCGACCACGGACTGCGGCCTCCTGTTTCTTCTAGTTCGTTGGGGCCGTATTGCTGCAAGCGTTCTGATACCTGTTGGCTGCTCAAGCCAGCGTCTTTGTTGCTGCTTAGCTGCTGGAGAGTTTGGTCAATTGCTACGGTGTGCCAAGAAGAGGGAGAATTTGAAGACATAAATTACGATCGTGGGGCATAAAGGTGGTTGCGGCCGGACAGCTACAGCCGATCGATCTGGCTGATTACAGTAAGAGAGTTTTAAGTTTTGAGTTCTGAATAAAAAACTGTTTAACTTGGGACTGGTTTTGGGCGGTTCGATGCCGAGGAAGCAAAAAGCTTTTAACTTCACTGCCTCTGGCTGCTCGATCGCGCCGTTTGTAGGCCTACGGCTGATAGCACCTATCCACCTTACTACTAAAAATTAGCAATTCCTTCGGCTTTTACACAGAAAAGAAGCGGAGAGCATAAGTGACTTTAGTCTGGGGATGAAAGCGTGCATCGCAGGTCAAAACCTACCTTAAAAAAAACGTAATAAAAGGGGCGTATCCGAACTCATCCATTTTTATTATTTTATCTTAAAATAAAAATTGCGCTGCCTCGACAGGTCTCGATCGCCTCTGTTAATTGTCTCACCATCGACAATGATCTGGTTCCGACACCCTTCTGTGCGACTAGCCTGTAGGAAGCAGAACATAGAAAAATATAGATGAAGAAAGTTTTTTTGCAACCACTGCGGGGACACACCGTAGATGCTGGCTCTGGCGTCAAGTTCAAGGACTCCCCATGATACAAGAATCCCCGCGTTATGAAAGACCGGGCCCGGTCTTCCAACTTCCAACGGCTGAGTTTTGTCACTAAATGCTGATATTTCCGGCAAAAGCTGAGGCTGTGGCGAGGGGGTTCACAATCTTTTGGATTTTGCCGACACGGAATTTTGCAGCCATCCTGACATTGGGCAGAATTTTTGGTTTTTTCCCTATTCCCCCAGCCTTCTTTTACGACAACTTTAATTTACTTAATGCTTCTTAACAATTGGGCTTTTCCAAAGAAAGCCGACAAAGGCGATCGGCTTATGGGACGGTTCCGGGGGGTTCTACCGCCACTGCAGGGCAATTGAAGCAAACTCTTCGTTTATGAGTACCCTCGCGCATCTACCCTTAGAAGGAGATTTGCCCGCACTTGCACCCCAAATATTTACCTTCTTAGAGAGATAAGTTTCTGTAATAATTTGTAATAAACAAACGCAGGCGAGCATTGTATAAAGATTATCAGAGGGTTGAAACGACAGGCCAAAGTTAACAAAAACCCTGATTGACAAGGTTTGTCGCATCTCATAAAAGGTGTAAAATTTTCTAAGGTTTCTTAAACCTCCGTTGCAATGTAACAATAGTGCAGGTAGCGGAAAGGGAGAGATCGATGGGACCAGCAGATTAGCTGGCATCAAATTTCAACCCTTGCAGGCACTCGTAGCCTGAACAAATTTAACTTAACGGTTTTATACCGCAACCAAACTCAATTAACTCAAATAGGAGAGTTCTTTCATGTTTGACGCATTTACAAAAGTGGTTTCCCAATCTGACGCTCGGGGCGAATTTCTAGCTCAGGGTCAACTAGATGCTCTCAGCAGCATGGTTTCCGACGCCAACAAACGGATTGACGCAGTAAACCGCATCACCGGCAACGCATCCAGCATCGTAGCCAATGCAGCTCGCACCCTGTTCGCCGAACAGCCTCAACTGATCGCTCCTGGTGGCAATGCTTACACCAACCGCCGCATGGCAGCTTGCTTGCGCGATATGGAAATCATTTTGCGCTACGTCACCTATGCAACATTTGCAGGCGACGCCAGCGTTTTGGATGACCGCTGCTTGAACGGTCTGCGTGAAACATACCAAGCTCTGGGAGTTCCCGGTGGCTCAGTTGCAGCCGGCGTGCAAAAAATGAAGGAAGCAGCAATCGCGATCGCTAACGACCCCAACGGCGTTACCCGTGGTGATTGCAGCTCGCTGATGTCTGAAATCGGCAGCTACTTCGACCGCGCTGCCAATGCAGTCGGCTAAAAATAGCCAAGCGAACCTTTCTTGTAAAGAAGCGAGCATCGCATTTTTGCAAACAATCATTTTTGTACAAAAACAACACAACATTAGGGAGAAACCAGAACAATGAAAACCCCTTTGACTGAAGCAGTAACCGCAGCCGATTCTCAAGGCCGTTTCCTGAGCAGCACAGAACTCCAAGTCGCCTTCGGCCGTTTCCGCCAAGCAGCAGCAGGTTTGGAAGCAGCCAAAGCTTTGACCGCCAACTCTCAGCGCTTGATCGACGGTGCAGCTCAAGCTGTGTACAACAAATTCCCGTACACCCAACAAATGCAAGGCCCGAACTACGCTTCTACCCCAACCGGTAAAGCAAAGTGCGCTCGCGACATCGGCTACTACCTGCGGATGGTAACCTACTGCTTAGTTGCAGGCGGTACAGGTCCCATGGACGAGTACCTGATTGCAGGTGTTGACGAAATCAACCGGACATTTGAATTGTCTCCTAGCTGGTACGTTGAAGCTCTCAAGTACATCAAAGGCAACCACGGTCTCAGTGGCGACGCTGCAACTGAAGCGAATTCCTACATCGACTACGCAATCAACGCTCTGAGCTAGATTTGCGTGATGCCCGGAATTGTAAGCTGCTGTTAGCTTAAGTGTTAGCGGTTGTTTAGAATTCCGGGCATCTGCGATCTAAGCCTAGTTTTGCAAATACTTTTTTTAAGCAGTTTTCAGTTTTTAAAGCAAAAAAGGGAGAAGCGAAGATGGCGGGATTAGGTGCAGCAGAACGGTTGGGAATAAAAGCATTTGAAGAAGCGGGACGGGTAGAACTGCGTCCCCACTGGACGCAAGACGATGCGAAAGCAGTAATTCGCGCTGCTTACAGCCAAGTTTTCGGCAACGAGTATTTAATGTCGAGCGAACGACTTACCAGTGCTGAATCTCTGCTGATGCAAGGGCAGATTTCAGTGAAAGATTTTGTGCGGTCACTTGCACATTCCGAAACTTATCGGAAAAAGTTTTTTTATCCGAACTCGCAAACGCGGTTAATTGAGCTTAATTACAAGCATTTGTTGGGCCGCGCTCCTTACGACGAGTCGGAAATTGCTTTCCACGTTGATTTGTACAATGCAGAAGGCTACGAAGCTGAAATCAATTCTTACATTGACTCAGTTGAGTATCAAGAAAATTTTGGCGACAGTGTAGTGCCTTACTATCGCGGTTTCGCGACTCAAAGAGGTCAAAAAACCGTCGGTTTTAACCGGATGTTTCAACTGTACCGGGGTTTTGCTTCTAGCGATCGATCGCAAAACCAAACCCAAGCCCGGCTGACTTGGGAAGTAGCGAGAAATATGGCTTCGCCGATACACACAGCCTCCACCGGAAAAGCCCTTGGCGGGACTTCCGGCGGTTCTCGCGGCCAACTCTACCGAGTCACCGCAATGCAAGGTGCGGCTAAGTTTTCGCCTCAAGTGCGCCGGACAACTACCGAATATCTCGTGCCTTACGAGCAACTTTCGAGCCGTTTGCAGCAAATCAACAAACGTGGCGGCAAAGTGGTAAGTATTACCACAGCTTAAAGTTTGTGTATTGACGTTTTTTTGAAACGTCTTTAGCAAAGTAGGACTAAGGCTAAAAAATTCTTCAATTTTATGTGTATAGGTAAGGTGTGCAGTGCACACCCTACTTTGAGGCATATTATCCTTAGTCCTAAAAATTTCAAGTGCAACCAAGCATTAAACTTTTGTCATTAATAATTTAGGAGAAAATCTGGTGGCGATTACAACAGCAGCGTCCAGACTAGGAACATCCGCATTGAGCGATGCGCCGAAGGTTGAACTGCGCCCAAACTACACCAAAGACGACGTTGAAACTGTGATTCGTGCGGTTTACCGTCAGGTGCTAGGCAACGACTATTTAATGAAATCCGAGCGACTTATAAGTTCCGAGTCTTTGCTGCGGGACGGCAGTTTGACGGTACGAGAATTTGTACGCGCTGTAGCTAAGTCAGAACTGTACAAAACCAAGTTTTTCTACAACAGCTTCCAAACTCGGACGATCGAACTAAACTACAAACACTTGCTCGGTCGCGCTCCCTACGACGAATCTGAAGTAGTTGAACACTTAGATTTGTACCAAACACAAGGCTACGACGCTGATATTGATTCTTACATCGATTCAGTAGAGTATCAAGAAAACTTTGGCGAAAGTATCGTGCCTTACTACCGCGGCTTTAACACGCAGCGCGGTCAAAAAACCGTCGGTTTTACCCGGATGTTCCGGTTGTATCGCGGCTATGCAAACAGCGATACATCTCAACTAGAAGGCAATAACTCTCGCTTAGCTGTCGAACTCGGCACTAACACCGCTACGCCTGTAGTCGGTCCCTCCGGCGGTAACGAAGGTTGGGCATATCGGCCTTCTGCCAGAAACGTAACTCCCAGCAGCACTTTCGGCGGCGCGGCAGCTTACGGCAAAGAAGGGCGACTGTTGCGCGTGGAAGTTTCGGGAATTCGCACGGGCGGCTATCCCAGCGTGCGCCGAAGCAGCAAGGCTTTCATCGTACCTGTTGAGGATTTGTCCTCGCAAATTCAGAAATTTCAACGCCTGGGCGCGAAAATCGCCAGCATTACTCCAATTTAGTCAGTTGGCAGTTGGCAGTTGGTAGTTACTAGCTTCTAGTCAACAGTCAACAGTCAACAGTCAACAGTCAACAGTCAGAATTACCAATTACCAAGAAGCTTATGTTGGGTCAAATTGTAGCTGGAAAAAGTGGCAATACAGCTTCGGCTGGTCGCTGCTTTCGGTATGAAGTTGTCGGCTTGCGCCAAAGCGATGAAACAGATAATGTGGATTATTCGATTCGATCGAGCGCGAGTACATTTATCACCGTGCCTTACAATCGGATGAATCAAGAAATGCAGCGGATTACTCGCATGGGCGGGAAAATTGTCAGCATTCATCCTTTAAACGCGGGTGCAGAATCATCCCATGAGTCATCCCATGAATCATCCCATGAATCATCGGGCGATCACCAATAGTTTGGTGGGAGGGGCGATGAAAATCGCTCCGACACAAGCTAGAAGGGGCGATGAAAATCGCTCCTAGACAAACAAAGTCCACTCCAAGCGGACTAAGAGTTAATGTAACCCGCCCAGGCGGGTTTTGTCTGTTTAGTAGGGATTTTAATCGGCGAGTTTCCCTAACCCTTGCTGGATAGCAGCGATTTAAATAGCCGAATAACTAATAACTAATAACTAATAACTAATGACTATGAATTATTACGAGTCCGACTCACCGCCGGCGGGTGTAGCTGAGGGCGAGTCTTTAACTGTTGAACAGGCGATCGCAAATTTGCACTCCCAAGATTACAGTCTCCGGTATTATGCTGCTTGGTGGGTTGGTAGATTTCGAGTCAAGGAACCTGCAGCTATTGCAGCTTTAATTGCCGCATTGCAAGAAGAATCAGAACAAACAAAAATCGGCGACTATTCCCTATTACGAAATGCGGCGCGGGCCCTGGGTAAATTGGGTGACAAACAAGCCTTACCGGCTCTGATTCGCTGTTTGGAATGCGCCGATTATTACGTGCGGGAAGCGGCGGCTCAAGCTCTAGAAATGCTGGGCGATATCGATTCTATTGAGCCGCTAATGAAGCTATTGGATGGGGGCGTAGCTGTGGCTGTGCGAGTGCCAGGAAAATCGCACCTCGTGCAACCTTACGACTCGATAATTGAAGCTTTGGGAACGCTGAAAGCGACAGAAGCAATACCGCTAATTTCACCTTTTTTAGAACATTCTGTGGAGCGGGTGCAGTACGCTGCGGCGCGGGCGATGTATCAGTTAACTGGAGAGCGGGTTTACGGAGAGCGGTTGGTAAGTGCTTTGAATGGGAATAATTTGCAGTTGAGGCGATCGGCTTTGATGGACTTGGGGGCGATCGGCTATTTGCCGGGAGCGCAAGCTATTTCTGAAACTTTAGCAGAAAATAGCCTGAAATTGATTGCGCTCAAAGGAGTTTTGGAGCATCACCTCAATCAACAAGAATCTCTATCTTTGTCAGATGAAGCTATCCAAGTTATGAACTTAATGGATAGTTTACTTTAAAAAATTAGTTCACAACTAAAATAGGATTGCTGTAGAGATTATCAATTGTCTGCTGTATATTTAGGACACAGTATATGATGACACAGCAGTGCTGTTTCCTTACGGCATATCGGTATTTTAGGCAGGACACAGCACTGCTGTTTCCCTACCTATTTTGATGAGAATGTTGGTGGGTGAGGTGGCAAAAAGTTCGATCGCGCGATCGACCCAACCTACAATTACAATAGTCACGGTAAAGCTTACAAATACATGGCATTAGAACTAATTCAGGCTGTCGAACAAGCAGATTCTTCCGAAGGCTTGTTAAACGCAGTCAAAGCACTGGCGGCGACTCCCTCAAAACAAGCAATTCCTACCTTAATTACAGTGCTCGGTTACAACAACCCAGGCGCCGCTGTTGCCGCCGTTGAGGGGCTAATTCAGCTCGGAGAACCTGCGGTGCTGCCGCTTCTAGAACAGCTTGACGGCTACAATTACGGGGCGAGAGCTTGGGCTGTTCGGGCTTTGGCGGGAATTGGCGACCCCAGGGGTTTGGAGATTTTGCTCGATGCAGCCGCGAATGACTTTGCTTTGAGCGTGCGGCGGGCCGCGGCGAGGGGTTTGGGGACGATTTGTTGGGAACTGATGCCGGCAGAACAAATTGCAGATGCTCAACTTCGCGCTGTGAAAACGCTACTGCAAGCGTCCCGTGATCCAGAATGGGTGGTTCGCTACGCAGCAGCGGGGGGTTTGCAAGCTTTGGCGGGTGCTGCGACTGTTAAACCGGATTGGTTAGCGGAAGTTTCGGCCAGACTTGAGGAAATCACCCAAAGCGATGAAACTACTTCAGTTAGGGCTCGGGCTTTGCTTGCTAAGAAAATATTGTCACTTGGCTAGGGTTTGGGCGATCGTCTCTTCCAAGTCCCCTTGACTGAGAGTGGTTAATATAAAGACTTCTTGTACGGTTTTGCCCTGTCTGGCGATGATTTTAAATCCCCCGCGGATGGGTACTGACACTCTTAATGTCATGCGGGGGATGTGTCCTTTAACTTTGTTGATGACGCCCGGAGTGACAGTTTGTATTCCCATTTTTAGGGTGAGGCGCTCTAAAATTGGTATCAAACCGGGAAGGTGGGTAGAGTGATTCCAAACTAGGCGGCCTTTGGGTTGTGCGTGCATAAATATTTAACCAAATTCAACATACCCAGTCTAAGCCACCCCTGGCTGGAACCAATTTCAAATTCCCTCAACTTCTGTATCAATAACGTTACTGTGAGCGTCATTGCCAGCAAACCGAGGCAATCTCAAACCGAGATTTTTGATTCCTGGCGCGCAAGCTAAGATTTGATGGCGCAGAATTGTCCTGTACTTTTTGATATTTTGGGTTGGCAACTGTCGGTTTTTCTAGTTGAGCGGCGATCGCCCGGAGCATTTCTGCGAGGCTGCAAGGTTTCTTGAGATAGCCGTCTGCTTTGAGTTCCAGGGCTTTTTCCATTTCGGAGGCTGTCATAAAAATAAACGGAATGCTGGCGGTTGCAGGGTGCGATCGCACGGCAGCAAATACTTCAAAACCGTCGAGTTCCGGCATCATGACATCAGACAAAATTAAATCGGGAATTTGTGCAGCTAACTGGATACCAACTTTGCCATTCTCGGCGCCTATAGCTTCAAAACCGCGCGATTCCAGAAGTTCTAATACCGTTTCTCGAATTAAGTGATCGTCTTCAATTACTAATATTTTTTTCATTTGTTTGAGTTCGCTCTTTACTTTGTTTTTAGGGCTGTGTTATAATTGTTACAGGTGAGTTTTAAATAATTCAATAGGGTTATTGCAAAAAACCGCTTTTGACTCGCACTTTTTACAGCTTTGTGTATGCTCGCAGTTACACACAAGACTTGAGTTATCAGCAGCTTTACCTTGCTTACTAGCGCTAGAACTCGCTCCGGCGTACCTAGGATTGTAAACGTATAAAATCAGCCCTTCAAGAGTTTATTTAATAAAGATTCCAGCCGGCTGACTCAAAAAGTTTCTATTTGAATGGCGAGCGCAGTTACGTGTAATTAATAAATCCGCCGGTGAGCTAAGCGCCAAACTCCAACCTGTGAAGTTCACAAATTTCTGGCGATCGGGTAAAATATAACTTGGTGTATCGCTATTGAGTGAGGAAAAAAATATGTCAGAATTTCTAGACTTTCTCAGACATCAGTTTGCCTACGTTGCCATTGGCGAATTTAAACCAGGAAAATTTAAAGAAGCAGAAGAACTTTTTGAAAAAGCCGTTGCAACTTATACTACAGGTTTTAAGGGAGCGTATTTGCTGCAATTGCCCAATACAGACAAAGGTATTGCCATCATTTTTTGGGAAAGCGTAGAAGAGATGGCCGCCAATCAAAGCGAAGCTTATCAGGCAATATTAAAGCAGATGACGCCTTTATTTGCGAAACTTCCGGACACTGATGTTTATGAAATCGTCAGTGAAATTCAGCCCAAAAGTGAATGATTAAAAATCCTGCCACCGGCGAGTCATTCCCATACCCATCGGCGTCTTTCGCCCCACTCCGCTGTAAAGCGCAAAATCTGCTAAAGTGTTAATTTGCTTGATAGTAGCAGGAGCTATATCTCCCATAATTCGGTAACTAATATCGCCGACGCAGCCAATAAATTTACTGCGAGAATCTGTACAAACTTCTGTTCGGAGATCGAAGAAACTGGGAAAAATAGCTTCTGTGAAAGTAGGTTCGAGCTCAATACTGCTGTACTTGTTCCAGCGATTCGCTAAACTGCTGAAAATACTTTCACGAGTGGGCATAGCACTATCGTATACACCTTGCCGAAAATTAGTAGGAGTGCAAAAAGTAAAAGCAATTTGGCGCTCAGTTTCCGAAGCTCTATCGAACAATTCGGCGTAAGTACAAAAGTTTACCCAAGGCTGCTTTGATTGCGGTTCGCTCAAAATATTAGTAATGTATATATTTGTCGGACCGAGATGACAAGGGATATCGAAATTAAGTTGCTGCCAAAGTTGAGTTAGGCGATCGAACAAATCGTCATCCAGCAGAGAAATTCGCCACCAAATCGGCGTATTTTCCTGAATTGCTTGCTTGTGTTCCCACTGTACAGTCTGCGGAATTGTGCGGGAAGCCGGAGGCAAAACTCTCTTTTGTGGCTGTGGCGTACTGCTTTTATAAGCCTCTTTTCTGCTTACTTGAAAAGGGCTTAAAGTGAAAGCTTTTTCATGAGATTGGTCGTGCAAGTACGCGCTCAAATCGCTGTCTACAGCACTCACCAAGTTGAGAAATAAAGCGTGGAGGTGCCGTCCCGTTAAAAACTGGGATGGAATTGGTGCAACTGGCAGCAGGTTTAAAACAAGGCTGTGGGGCATTTTTAAATTATATACTGTGTCTTTAGAAATGTTCAGCTAGTATTAAGATTACAGCTAAGTTGCAACTTATATTAACCAATCTCAAGAAGGTAAGGTGCGCAGTGCGCACCCTACGTTTAGGAAGATTTGTGCGCAGTGCGCACCCTACGTTTAGGTTGTGATATAGAGGCAAATCTCTGTGCGGTAAATTTTTAGGCGATCGAGATTTCTGGCGACAAATAAACGTCTTGGATGGCGTTGAACAATTTTACGCCTTCTTCAAAAGGACGCTGAAAAGTTTTGCGGCCGGAAATTAAGCCGCAGCCGCCAGCGCGTTTGTTGATTACCGCCGTGCGAATTGCTTCTGCAAAATCGCTTTTCCCGGAAGCACCGCCGGAGTTAATTAAACCCATCCTTCCCGCATAACAATTGAGCACTTGATAGCGAGTTAGATCGATCGGGTGATCCGTTGTCAAATCCGAATAAACGCGCTTGTCGGTTTTGCCGTAACTCTTGTCGCTTGCTTTAGCAACTGCTCCATAGCCGTTGTTGCATTCTGGCAATTTCTGCTTGATAATGTCAGCTTGAATTGTCACTCCCAAGTGATTTGCTTGCCCGGTTAAATCGGCTGCAACATGATAATCTTTGTCTTGTTTAAAGATATCGTTGCGGAGATAGCACCACAGAATTGTCGCCATTCCGTATTCGTGAGCGTGAGCAAAAGCTTGACTGACTTCTTGGATTTGTCGCGTCGATTCCGGAGAACCAAAATAAATTGTTGCTCCCACTGCAACTGCTCCCAAATTCCAAGCTTGCTCGACGGTCGCAAACATTATTTGGTCGAATTGATTGGGATAAGTTAGCAACTCGTTGTGATTGAGCTTGACAATAAAAGGGATTTTATGCGCGTATTTGCGAGATACGCTTCCCAAAACTCCCAGCGTTGTCGCGACAGCATTGCAGCCAGCCGAAATTGCTAATTTAATGATATTTTCGCTGTCAAAATAGATGGGATTCGGTGCAAAAGAAGCGGCCGCCGAGTGTTCGATTCCTTGGTCTACTGGCAGGATGGATAAATAGCCAGTATTAGCCAAGCGTCCGCTAGAATATAGTTGCTGAAGCGATCGCAAAACTTGAGGAGATCGATCGGTTTGAGCAAAAATGCGATCGACCCAATCCGGGCCCGGCAGGTGCAACAAATCTTTAGAAACTTTTGCTTGATAGGTGAGCAAGTCTTCGGCTTCGTCGCCAAGCCAAGACTCGATGGAATTGGGAACTGATAGTGTAGCTGTCATACAGATTTCCCTCTGAATTTCAATTACAGGCTGATGATTGCAGACATTAACCTTGCTGATATTGTAGCGAAAAAATCATATTTTCCATCCCCTCAACCCTAGAACCAGTTTTTAACAAGTTAGCGACAACAGCAGCTAGGACGCGCTACTCTATAAATAAGCTGGCAGTTCAGCCGGATCGGCGCTGCCAGCGATCGCCGATCGACTCACAACTTTGCCATCACAATGTCACACACTTACTTTGATTCTGAAAACGCTCACAAATCCTTCGAGATGCCCGGTGCCAGGCCCCACTACAACCCCGATCGCCCCGGCCAAGTAGAGCATATTTTCCTCGACTTAGTGCTGAATATTCCCAAACAAAGCTTTCGTGGCACTTGCAGCATCCGCATTAATCCAGTCCGCAGCGGTATTGACAAATTAACCTTAGATGCTGTGAACCTGAATATTAAATCAGTAAAAGTCGGCGAAATTGAGCAAAATTTCGACAGCGATGGCGAAGTGCTGCAAATTCAACTACACGAACCAACAGAAGCTTACCAACCAATTACAATTGCGATCGAATACTCGGTCGAAAAACCCCAGCGCGGCCTCTATTTCGTCGGGCCGGACAAACACTATCCAGACAAACCAACACAAGTTTGGACTCAAGGCGAAGACGAAGATTCCCGCTTCTGGTTTCCCTGTTTCGACTATCCCGGACAACTCGCTACTTCGGAAATTCGTGTGCAAGTTCCGAGACAACTCTTTGCTATTTCCAACGGCGAATTAATTAGTACAAAAAACGAAGGCGACGATAAAATTTATCACTGGTCCCAAACCCAGGTACACCCGACCTACTTAATGACATTAGCAGTCGGAGATTTTGCCGAAATTAAAGACGAATGGAACGGCAAACCAGTTAATTATTACGTGGAAAGAAGCCGCGAAGCAGACGCTAAGCGCAGCATGGGCAAAACGCCTCAAATGATTGAATTCTTCTCTCAAGCATTTGGCTATCCTTACCCTTTTCCCAAATACGCTCAAGTCTGCGTCGATGATTTCATCTTCGGCGGTATGGAAAATACTTCGACAACTTTGCTGACAGATAGGTGTTTGTTAGACGAACGTGCCTCCCTCGACAATCGAGGTACTGAAAGCTTAGTCGCCCACGAACTAGCTCACCAGTGGTTCGGCGATTTAGTAGTAATTAAACATTGGTCTCACGCTTGGCTAAAAGAAGGCATGGCTTCTTATTCCGAGGTGCTGTGGACTGACAAAGAATACGGCAAAGAAGACGCGGCTTACTATATGTTAAATGAAGCCCGCAATTATTTAGCTGAAGATAGTTCCCGCTACCGCCGCCCGATCGTTACTCACGTTTACCGCGAAGCCATTGAATTGTACGATCGCCATTTGTACGAAAAAGGCGCTTGTGTCTATCACATGATTCGCGCCGAGTTGGGCGACGAATTATTTTACAAAGCAATTCACACTTTTGTGCGGGATAACGCTCACAAAACTGTAGAAACCATCGATTTGCTCAGGGCGATAGAAAAGGCTACCGGTCGCAATCTCATGTTTTTGTTTGACCAGTACGTTTATCGTGGCGGTCATCCAGATTATAAAGTTGCTTATTCCTGGGATGGCGACAGCAAATTAGCAAAAGTTACTGTCACCCAAACTCAGGTAAAAGACAGCAAAAATGGCAACGGCAACAGCAAAGAGGTCTTTGACCTAAAAATTCCCATAGGCTTCGGTTACAAGCCGGAAAAAGATGCAGAAGATAACAGTTATGCCCGTTCTACTGCTAACCTAAAAACTTTCACCGTCAGAATATACGAACGCGAGCAAAGCTTCTATTTCCCCCTAGAAGAGAAGCCGGCGTTTATCAGTTTCGATGTCGGCAATAAATACTTAAAAACAGTCGCTTTAGAGTATGGAGTTGCCGAACTCAAAGCTCAGTTGCAGTTCGATCCAGACCCAGTTTCCCGGATTTACGCTGCCCACGCTTTGGCGAAAAAGGGAGGGCTGGAAGCGGTGAAAACGCTGTCAGAAGTTCTCAAGAAAGAGCCGTTCTGGGCAGTACGGGCCGAAGTTGCCGGTCAGTTAGCTGAAATTAAACTCGACCAAGTTTTTGAAGGTTTAGTAAGTGGCTTAAAAGATAAAGATGCTCGTGTTCGTCGCGCTGTGGTGAATGCCCTGGGTAAAATCCAAACTCACGAAACTTATAAAGCGCTGAGGTCGATCGTCGAAAAAGGCGACGACAGCTATTATGTAGAAGCAGCAGCGGCGAGTGCTATGGGCTCCATTGCAGGGGCTAACCCCGACGAAAAACCGACCGACGAACAGGTACTGAAAGACTTAAAATTGGTGCTGAAAGAGCGTCAGGGCTGGAATGAGGTAGTGCGATCGGGTGCGATCGCAGGTTTGGCGCAAATGAAAACTTCTGAAGATGCGCTGAATTTAATATTGAAATACACAGCCGCCGGTACTCCGCAAGCTTTGCGCTTGGCTGCAATTCGATCTTTGGGCACAATTTCGACTGGTCAAACGAAGGTCAATTTAGAACGGATTTTGCAGCGATTGGCAGAATTATCTAAAGAGACGTTTTTCTTGACTCAAGTTTCTGTAGTAGCGGGCCTAGGACAAATGCAAACTCGCAAAGCAATTCGCATTTTGCGTTCTTTAGCTGACCAAACTCCCGATGGCCGCGTTCGCCGCATGGCTGATGAAGCTGTGCAAAGAGTGCAGAAAAATGCTGGTTCTGATGCAGCGGTAAAGCAGTTGCGGGAGGAATTAGACCAGGTGAAAAAGGAGAATCAAGATTTGAGGAGTCGGATGGAAAATTTGGAGGCTAAGGCGAAGAAAGATTCGGTGTAAAATCCTACCAACGCAGATAAAGGCAGATATTGGCGATCGGCTTTTATCTGCTTGTCGGTAGATGATTGTGCGCGGTTATTATAATAATATTATTGTTCAGTGGGAGTGCATGGGAATTTCCTATTTTCGACTGACAGGAAAAGCCAAATATGTTTATTATCCACTTTATTGCTGTCTCAACTTGGGAAGTGTCGAGAATCAGGATGCTATTTTTATTTTTTACTTGTAAACCGTTCATGAGGTTACAGCAGCTTTGGTAGCCACAAATATTGCAGAAATAATGAGTATAAAAAGCGCTTTACTGGTTGAGCAATCGGGGGTAATTCCCTACCGCATTCAAGAGGGAAAAATTGAAGTAATGTTGATTACTTCTTCGGCTAGCAAGCGCTGGGTGATTCCCAAAGGATTAATTGAACCTGATATGACTCCCCAAGATTCCGCCGCCAAGGAAGCTTGGGAAGAAGCAGGTTTGTTGGGTAAAGTATTCCCGGATTTGCTAGGAACCTACGAGTATCAAAAGTCGGGCTATATTTGTCAGGTAGGAGTATTTTTAATGCAAGTGCAAGCAGTTCTGGAAATTTGGCCGGAAGCTAGCAAGAGAAAGCGTCAGTGGGTAAGTATTCCTAAAGCAATTAAGCGGGTTAACGAACCGGCACTCAAACTCATTCTTGCGGATTTGCAGAATAGGTTCTGGTGAAGAGTTATCGGTAAGGGCGGGTTTACCAAGACTTTGGTTTTCAACCATAAATTCGGGTGAACTCGCTAAAAGAACAAAATGACTCAAGACTATATGCTTTATGATTCTGGAGATGCGATCGCCCGGAGCCATCTCCTCAGATGACCAACCTTAACCCAATTAAAATTCTCTCCCTCAATGACCTGCGCGATAACAAGCCAGAAGGTCCAGGCTGGTCACTCACCTTCGGAGCCATCTGTGCAGATGCAGCCGCCGTTTGCCTCGACGATGGAGGACACTCTATCCCTGTGACGCTGACAATCGAGGGGATTCAACCCTGTGAAATCCAAATTCCATGGGATGCGATCGATGATACTATCCGTCGGTTCAACGCCGATCGGGAAGTTGCCACTGAATATGGAGCCTACGGTATCGCGGCGCTCATCATGCCTCACCTCACTGGACTCACCATCATCGAACGCTCAGTCAAAGGTAAAGGCTTAGGTTTTGACTTTTGGCTTGGTTCGCTCGAAGATCCAGGCACGCTATTTCAGCGCAAAGCCCGCTTAGAAGTCTCCGGGATTCGTAAAGGTTCTGACAGCATTATTCAAGCCAGAGTTAACATCAAATTAGAACAAATTCGCCCTTGAGATGACGTAGCTCCTGGCTATGTATCTGTAATTGAGTTCGGTACTCCCAAAGCACGGATCGTCAAAAAATGCAGACCGTAGAAGCCCTTCACCACGAAGCAATGGAACTGGTCGATCGAGCCGTTCTCGCCCGTCAGTGCGGTGATATCGACCAAGTGACTGCACTCACCAAAGCCGCCTTTGCGAAAGAACGGGCGGCAGCGGATTTAGTAGCAAACGAATGGGATTTTGAGCCTACTCGTTCTATACTGCATCGGAGCGCCGCCGTACTTGCCATTGAGTGTACCCAACTCCGGGAAGCAGAACGGCTGATTGGACGCGCCCTCGCAGGCAACCCTCCCACGGACATTGCTGATGAACTGCGTGACCTGCTTATAGAAGAAATTTACTCGCAGCGCCAAGCGATTGGAGCTTAATTTATTTAGGGCTTGCTGAATAATTAGCTAAAAGGTTTATACAGCAAGGCTTAGGGGATAGGGCGATCGAACAGATCGTGCA
>NZ_JAUBQE010000116.1:0-4386 GCF_036701115.1 Microcoleus sp. Pol1C5
ATCACGCTAAGAGCCGTCAACAACGGGCTAACAAGTCGCTGCACACCGACAACCTACAGTCTTTGGTCGCAAGCTCCTTGCGCTTCCGGTTGCGGATGAGCTCTGGCTTTAGGTTGCCAAATGCTGACCGTGTACTGGGGTCGATCACAGCTAGCCACAGAGAACCGAAAACTAATATCAGGGTGACAGTATGACATTTTCTGACGTACCCTCTGCACTTTCAAATCCTAGATGGGGAAATATATAAAAATCTACAGGGGTTATTCTCTATGATTTTATTAATCCTGGTTTTCCTGTTGGTGGTATCGAGTCAGTCGCAAAATAGTGGAAATGAATCTTCCTCATGGGTGGTGCAGAAACAACGGGGCGATAGTGGACGGACATTTGCTAATTGGTGTCACGAAAAGGCTTCTTTGAGTCCTGAAACTAAACATACTGTTGAGGTGTTGTTGGAGAAAGCGGGAACTACTGAGTGCGAGGCGGCCGATCGACAACTTTCGAGTCTCACAGAACTCACCCTCGACAATAATAAAATCAGTGACATCAAACCGCTAGCATCCTTGACTAAACTGACTGCTCTTTATCTCAGTGGAAATTCGAGCGCACCCAAAACTTGTCCTCTCAAGCCAGAGTCTATCTGTAAATGGGAACTAAAACCTAGCTCTTAAAGCTGGAGAGTTCAGAAAATTACTCTATCCTGACTTAGCCTTCGGGTGTGGTGTCTTAGGTATTTATAAGCTCTGTTATGCAGAGTGAACCTTACCCGCAACCTAGCCGTAACAGTTTCAAGCCCTAGGTTGGCAAATATCGCTTTCCAACAAGCTAAGTTCTGGTCACAATGAAACAAATGTTACTGAGAGGTAAACGACATGGGCCCAGAGGAAGCAGTGCGACTATTTGAGCAGGTTGCTGATGAAAGTTTGACTATATTAAATTTATCGGGTTTGCAGTTGCAAGAAATACCATCGGAAATTGGCAAGTGTACGCATCTGACACGGCTTAATCTCAGCAATACTCAGATTACCTCCATCCCAGAAGCGTTAGGTCAACTGTCCGGTCTAAGATGGCTTACCCTCCGTCAGAATCAGATAACCTCCATTCCAGAAGTGATCGGGCAACTGTCCAATCTGATATTGCTTGACCTCAATGAAAATCAGATTACAGCCATCCCAGATACGATCGGGCAATTGTCGAATCTGACAGAGCTTAACCTTGGTAGCAATCAGATTACCTCTATCCCAGAGGCAATTGGGCAACTGTCAAATCTGACAGTGCTTTCCCTCGGGAGCAATCAGATTACAGCCATCCCAGATACGATTGGGCAGCTGTCAAATCTGACACAGCTTTCCCTCATTGGCAATCAGATTACGGTCATCCCAGATACGATCGGCAAACTGTCAAATCTAACAGAGCTTTACCTCAGTTTCAATCAGATTACCTCTATCCCAGATACGATCGGGCAACTGTCGAATCTGACAGAGCTTTCCCTCTGGAGCAATCAGATTACAGCCATCCCAGATGCGATCGGGCAACTGTCGAGTCTGACAGAGCTTAACCTTAAGGAAAATCAGATTACAGCCATCCCACATACGATCGGGCAACTGTCGAATCTGACAGAGCTTAACCTTGGTGAAAATCAGATTACAGCCATCCCAGATACGATCGGGCAATTGTCGAATCTAACAGAGCTTTACCTTAATAGCAATCAGATTACCTCTATCCCACAGGCAATTAGGCAACTGTCAAATCTGACAGTGCTTTCCCTCGGGAGCAATCAGATTACAGCCATCCCAGAGGCACTCGGGCAACTGTCGAATTTGGAATGGCTTGACCTCGAGAGCAATCAGATTACAGCCATCCCAGAGGCACTCGGGCAACTGTCGAATTTGAAATGGCTTGACCTCAATGACAATCAGATTACCTCCATCCCAGATGCGCTCGGCCAACTATCGAATCTGAGCAAGCTTCGTCTCAATGACAATCAGATTACTTCCATTCCAGAGACGCTCAAACAATTGCCGAGACTGAAAATATATGAATAGCTGAGGGAGCTGTAGCCGTTCCAGATCTAAATAGGAAAATTAGATTATTCGGATGAAACTGCAACGGTTACAAGCTTTAGGCTAGAAAATTTGGGTTTCCCCGCCTAACTTAGGGGGTAAATGAGCAGTCGTACAGAAACTTACGCTAAGGCTGAAACTTTTACTGGATAAGCATTCTGGGAACTATCTTTTTATCTCTCAAAAACTTAAAGAGTTAAAAATTAAACTGTACCAATTAGAGCATAAATTTTTTGGTACAGCTTTTTTGTACGGCACAGTAAGGATTTGAGACTTTTAAGTTTCAGACAGATCGATTGGTACAGATTTATAAGAGGCGAACGCAATATTCAAAACGACTAATCAATTCCTTAGCGTAAGTTTCTGTACGACTGCTCATTTCACCCCGATGTCAAAGTTAAACCAACCATTTTCATAAAAGGCTGTCAATTTTTGAGTGGTGTAATTTGGAGTGGAGAAAATGGGTATACTGAGCTCATGTTAGAACAGCTTACACCATAAGCTATTTAGGATAAAAGCCCTGAACCAAATAATCTCTCTCAAATCTTGAGTGGTGTAATTTGGAGTGGAAAAAATGGGGGCGTTGCATAATGTTCGTATGAATTGAAATCAATTAAGGATGCAATGCCCAGAATGCGGTTGCACCCATATCCGTAAAAATGGGAAGAAACAAGGTAAACACTGATCACATTTCTGTATTGCAAGATACTGCGCTATTCCCAATTAGAAGAACTACTGAGACACTCAATTAGATTGTTACTACATTATCTGAAATTCTGGGATGTTCCGGTTCCTCAATAATTCATACCGCTATTGAGCAACATTAAGTTTGGAGTCCTATAAGCCCAGTAGGAGGAGTTTTGTAACTTTCCAAAAAAGTTGACTCATACCGTGAATCAGCAACGCCCAATTTTGATATTACCCATTGCACAGTTGTGCAAAAATAACTACCTTCACGAGCAACAGGAAATACAAACTTAAGCAATTAAATTGGCACAAACTACTCTAGTTTTATCCCATTTGTTTATTTACGATATTAATTAAGGAAACAGAGTTGGGATTTGAAACAAATTATCCAAACTCAACATTTAGGAACCAATCCATAATAAAAAAGGAGAGCGACCTGGCTACATTTTTTGATGCAAACTCGGATGGTGGCTATCAGTTTACATTTATAAATCACTCAAACAGACCAATACGATACGATCTCCGTAATTATGACTGGTTTAATCGTTTTTCGGCGTTGCTGATTCACGGTATGAATCAACTTTTCGCTTGATGTTACAAAACTCACTCTACTTGGCTTATAGCCATTCCGAAATCTTGAATTCATACCTGTATTTAGCAGCACCAAAATGGGTATACTGAACTCATTTTAGAACAGCTTACACCATAAGCTATTTAGGATAAAAGCCATAAACCAAACAATCTCTCTCAAATCTTGAGTGGTGTAATTTGGAGTGGAAAAGATGGGTATACTGAGTTCATGTTGGAACAGCTTACACCATAAGCTATTTAGGATAAAAGCCCTAAATCAAACAATCTCTCTCAAATCTTGAGTGGTGTAATTTGGAGTGGAAAAAATGGGTATAATTAGTTCATGTTGGAACAGCTTACACCATAAGTTATTTAGAATAAAAAACCTGAATCAAACAATCTCTTTCAAATCTTGAGTGGTGTAATTTGGAGTAAAGAAAATGGGTATACTGAGCTCATGTTGGAACAGCTTACACCATAAGCTATTTAAGATAAAAGCCATGAACCAAACACTCTTTGTCAATACCAAGGGTTTGTAACACGGTTTCAAGAACGTCGGGCTAAAGTCAGCTAAAGTGTTGGCGATATCTTTACTTTTGACATCTACCATATTTTAGGAGATGCTAATGAATCACCCCCAATTGATGAAATTGACTTCGATAGGATTGGTCAGCATTCTGTTACTGGGAATATTGGGTCAATCGCAAATTAGTAGAAATGAACTTTTCTCATGGCTCGTGCAGAAACAACGGGGCGATAGTGAACGGACATTTGCTGATTGGTGTCACGAAAAGGCTTCTTTGAGTCCTGAAACTAAACATACTGTTGAGGTGTTGTTGAAGAAAGCGGGAACTACTGAGTGCAAGGCAGCCGCTCGGAAACTTTCGAGTCTCACGAAACTAAAGCTCGACAAAAATAAAATCCGTGACATCAAACCGCTAGCATCTTTGACTCACCTGGATTGGCTTTCCCTCGACAACAATCAAATTAGCGACATCAAACCGCTAGCATCTTTGACTCACCTGGATTGGCTCTCCCTCGACAACAATCAAATCAGCGACATCAAACC